>DIZU01000171.1:0-1117 GCA_002429455.1 Methylotenera sp. UBA6020
TCAACCACGCCGCTTGAGTACCGATATGCGGTAGGGGTAAATTTTACTAGTCCCCAAGAGCATGAGCGGATGGTAATAGATGAGTTCTTGATGGAACTATAAGCTTGTTAAGCCACACTGTAGACAATTAACCGTCTGCAAAGGCTTTGCCCATGGTCTGATTCGTTAACGCTTCAAAGATACGGATATACGACGTTACTGCTTTCACTACGTTTGAATGTTGATGAATCAGAGCTTTGGTGCTGCTATACCTTGAAAATTTCTTGACATGAGTGTCGAGAGTCTGACACGCCATATCGGCATGTTTTACGAATTTATAAAACTATCTCCATTATATCAATAAGATAAAAACACCCATTGTATTGGTATGGGATTTGCTAATTACTGAATCATGCAATCAGCTTACACACCGTATAACAATACACTTTAGAGCCAGGCTATGAATTGGCATCCGACTGAACAAGAGTGCGTCGATCAAAACCCGCAACCCAGCTTCCGCACATGGAATGATGCAGACGGTATATTCCATGTTGATTGCGGTCTATGTACTCATATAACTTTTGAAGTTGCATTGCAGCTTGTGAACGAGATTATCGGACTTGCATCAAGCGTTGTTAACGTGGAGGGTGGGCTGAAGCGAAGAAATATTTTGCTCATTCATGCTCCTTTCATCATAAAGGTTGATGAAGCTGCCAGTAGCCTGTTATTCAGCCGGAAGCATGGGAGACTTACTACAGCCTGTGCCATTTTGATACATCCGGAAGGATTCAATGAGTATGTGGGGGAGTTATTTGTTTTTTTCGACACTCCACCTTATCTAGTCGAAGTGTTCACTAAAGAGGCGGTAGCCATCACGTGGCTGAAAACATATATGCCTGCACTTGATGGGCAGGCTGCGCAGATATTGGTTGATTGAGTTGTTAAGCCGCATTACTCATAGGTTGCGTTGTGCCTGTTGGCGACGGCAGCGTTTGATTACGTTGATGAGCAAAGTAACCGCTGGCACTGATACCGAGTATCTGGCATTGAATGTATACAGGCCATGTCTTTCGGTGCTGTTGTATTCATGCGTACTTCACACGACTTCTCGTGCAAAGTACGCCATGGCCTTTTTTAG
>DIZU01000171.1:1286-1649 GCA_002429455.1 Methylotenera sp. UBA6020
AAGTACGCCATGGCCTTTTTTAGGATATCACGCTCCATCTTGAGTCGCGTGTTCTCGGCACGTAATCGGCTCAGTCCATTTGCTCGGCTGTGATGGGTTTGGCATTGACTGCGCCTAATTTACCATCTCGTGAAAGCTTGACCCAGTTATCAAGTGTTTGACTGGCAAAGCCTAGCTCCTTGGCTACGCTGATACAACTGCGCCCCACTTTGAATTATCCTGATTGCTTCTTGCTTAAACTCTAGCGTGTATAACGCTCTTTTGTTGGTGGCCTTCATTATTTGTTCGCTCCTTTATAACGTCATTTTACAAGACGCTAAGAGATGCATTTTTGAGGGGCAAGGTCACTCGGCCCCTGTTATG
>DIZU01000171.1:1787-4241 GCA_002429455.1 Methylotenera sp. UBA6020
GGTCACTCGGCCCCTGTTATGTTTTTGATAGTTATAAACATACATTAAAAACCATATTTTATTTAAAATAATTAAATTCCTTGTTTTTCGCCTGTTATGACATTCTAAAATTTCGTTGGAGCATTGGTTCTAAAGGGTAAAGAAGTTAGTTTTTTCTAATTTTCAGATATTTTCTAGCACAATACCCTGTAATTTTCCCTGTTAGCAGGGGTGATTGTGAGATAATCTCGCCCCAGACTTGTTGCACCGCCAAATAAAAATAGCGAGTCTTATGACTCGCTATTTTTATTTGTATCTTTGGTTTATGGATGATCCAGTAGTTAAGGTAGAACTTGTCCCGAACAAGATCAGTCTTAATTCAGTTGGATAATAGAATAAGCACATCTTATGATATATTAATTACGTTTTTTTAATTAGTAGCGCTATTAGCCATGGCTTGTGAATATACTTTAAAGTTTTGGTCTGAATGTTAAGTGCATATTTTAAGGGTAGAAGGTTTTTATGTTAGATAAGATACGCTCCGTAGCACAAGGTTGGGTTGGCAAAGCCTTGTTGGCTTTAATAACGATTCCTTTCGCATTATTTGGTATTGACTCTTATTTGAGCCATGCAGGAAATAATGTCGCTGTCGCTGAAATCAATGGCAATAATATATCGGTACAAGAATACTCTGATGCTTTGAAAAATATGCGTAATCGATTGCAATCAGAGGGGAAGGTTGATCAAGCTCAACTGGATAGTCCTGCCGTTAAATCATTAGTGTTGAATCAGTTGATTAATAAACAGCTTTTAACTAATGAAATTCATCATGCAAAATACGCAATCAGTGATGCGCAGCTTTCGACTTATGTGACAGGTATGCCAGAGTTTCAGAAAGAGGGTAAATTCTCACAAGAGTTATACGATCAAACCCTAGCACAGAACCATATTACGCCATCCAGATTTGAAGCTGCTATGCGTGCAGATTTGCTTGCACAGCAGGCTCAAGACGGCATAGCTAAGCTCGGTTTTATTTCTAATGCACGAGCAGACAATACATTTAAGCTGACCAATCAGCAGCGATTGGTGACTGTGTCTGAAATCAAAACTAAAGACTTTATCAATCAGGTTAAAATTGATCCAGCCGAGGTTAAAGCTTACTACGAGCTACACAAAGATAAATTGATTGTGCCTGAGCAAGTTAAAATCGAATTTTTATTATTGTCAGCGAGTAGCCTTATACCTACTATCAAGGTGGATGATGCCGAAGTAAAGAAATTTTATGATGAAAATGCGTCTAAATTTCAAGGTAATGAGCAACGACGGGCCAGCCATATTTTGATTGGCTTTGGTGTAAACGCGACTCCTGAACAAAAACAACAAGCGAAAGCCAAGGCTGAAGCAATACTGACTCAAGTCAAAAAAGATCCAAGTAAGTTTGAACAATTAGCCGTGAAGAATTCACAAGATCCAGGCTCAGCTGTAAAAGGTGGCGATTTAGGTAGCTTTGGTCGCGGTGCAATGGTAAAGCCGTTTGAGGACGCCGCTTTCAGCATGAAGGTGAATGAAGTTAGCAACTTGGTAGAGTCTGAATTTGGTTTTCATATCATCAAGGTGACGGAGATTACTGGTCAGAGTTCTGATTTCAACAGTTTGAAACCGCAAATTAAAGCCGAGTTAATTTATCAAAAAGCACAAACAGCTTTTACAGAGCAAGCTGAAAACTTCAGTAATATGGTGTATGAACAATCTGGTAGCTTGCAACCCGCGGCTAAAGCATTTGGTGGACAAGTACAAACTTCCGATTGGTTAAGCCGTGAAGCTGGTGCTAAGTTTTTCAAAAACGATAAAATTATGAATTTGGTTTTTTCTGATGAAGTACTTAAAGATCATCGCAATACTGAAGCGGTAGAAGTTTCTCCGAACAATCTAGTTTCTGCGCGCGTAGTAGAATATAAACCAGCGGCACCAAGAAGCTTTGATGAAGTGAAGGTTGGGATTGAGGATGTGCTGAAGTTAGAGGCGGCTTCTAAGCTGGCGCTAAACAAGGGCGAAGTTGCATTAAAAAGTTTGCGTGAGGGTAAAGACGTTACAGGTATTGAGTGGATACCAGAAGTGACTGTTGACCGTAAAAATGCACAAGGTCTGACTGAGCTAGCGATGAACCAAGTATTTAAGACAAATGCGACTAAGTTACCGGCCTATTCTGGTTTAGCCGATAGCAAGCAAGGTTACTTGCTTGTTAAAGTGATTAAAGTGGACACATCCATACCTGAAGCTGCAGAAGCGCAGAAAACGGCTAAAACAGAGCTAAATGCAGCTCTAGCGAGCGAATACATTTCCGCTTACAAGCAATCGTTGCGTGAAAAAGGTAATGTCAAAGTAAATCAAAAGCTTTTATTGGGTAGTTCATCAAACTAACCCAGGCTTAACGACAAATAAAGCTGACCCCTCCTAAAATAGGTTGACAGTTAC
>DIZU01000171.1:4438-4711 GCA_002429455.1 Methylotenera sp. UBA6020
GTTTTAGGTTGATTTAAAAACGCTAGGCCTCGACCCGTTAATAATAATGGCTGATATAGCGTCAGAGACAGAAAAAAACGCAAAGAAAAGGGATTACTTCAAGTCTTTTATGTTGGCCTGCAAAATAGCGGTAACAGGACTGACTTTAATAACCGCTTTATGGAATTCTACAAACGACGAAAGCGCTTTTAGCGCGGCTTAATTACTTCGTATAATGGGCTGTTAAGTCAATACTGGTGCGGTTCCCAGCCGCGTACGCGCTGTTTGAGAAAC
>DIZU01000192.1 GCA_002429455.1 Methylotenera sp. UBA6020
TAAAATTACTGCTGGCAGATACTTCGCTTTGACTCTCACTGGATTGCGATTGAGTGCTGACGGTTGTCTGCTGCGCTTCTGCTTTGGAGTCCGGGCCATCCAATCGATTACGCGCGCCACTGATAGTGAAGCCTTGCTCGTAAAGTAACTCGCGAATACGACGAATCAATAACACTTCGTGATGTTGGTAATAGCGGCGATTACCACGACGTTTGACCGGTTTGAGCTGAGTGAACTCCTGCTCCCAATATCTGAGCACATGCGGTTTAACTCCACAAAGTTCACTCACTTCACCGATGGTAAAGTAACGCTTTGCGGGAATAGGTGGTAACTGCACCTTTATAATTGGCTCACTCATACTGCAATGTTCTCACTAATACTGCGATTGACTCATAATTAAACAAATGACAATTTAATTAAGGTACGTTCCAATTAAGGCGCTCTTAATTAAGATAGTTTGCTTCCACTTTGCTTTTTAACTTCTGGCTCGCGTGAAAAGTGACTACACGACGCGCTGTAATTGGTATTTCTTCGCCCGTCTTAGGATTGCGGCCTGGACGCTCAGACTTTTTACGTAGCTCAAAATTACCAAACCCTGACAATTTTACGCTATCCCCTGCTTCTAACGCGATTCGCACTTCTTCAAAAAAGGCTTCAACCATGTCTTTAGCTTCACGTTTATTTAACCCAACTTGCTCATAGAGTAAATCAGCAAGTTCAGCTTTTGTTAATGTCATACTACACTCCCATTTCATTTCTAGCTTTTAATAGCTTTTTCTAATGTATAGATATTCTTGTAAAACTATTTATTACAAACTGCTTGTGACTTAAGTAGCTTAATTATTCTAAAAATAACAGGTCACTAAAATACTCAATTTCTAAGTATTGCACCAAAGTCATTTTGTAATAATAGCAGTAGATTAGCAATGGCCATGTCGGCCTCACTATCGATCAAAGTTTTTTGAGTATCGTGCATAAGTACTGATAATGCAAGGCTTTTTTTGTTTTCTGCAATGCCTTTGCCTTGGTATAAATCAAATAAAGCCACGTCAGTAATGAGCGCTATATTTGCTTTTTTAATCGTACTTAATACGGTTTGCACTTCAATATTTTCATCTAATACCACGGCCAAATCGCGACGCACCGGCAAGAATTTAGAAACCTCTTGATAGGCTGGTATTTGGCAATGCAATATAGCGTCTGCATCAATCTCAAAGAGATAGATACTTTTTGTTAAATTATAGTGTTGTTGCCATTTTGGATGCAACTTCCCTAACCAGCCAATCGCTATTCCATCAAGCAAAATTCGTGCAGACTGTCCGGGATGCAACGTTGTGTGTTCGGCTTTTTCATAAGCCACTTGCTTATAAGTCACCTGCGTGCCTAGCAATTCTTCTACGTGTGCTTTTACTCCAAAAAAATCGATATCGGCACTATCAGTACTCCATTGCTCCGGTTTTGCACTGCCATAGGCCAGCCCGGATATTCGCGTTGCCTCAAGATATGCCCCTGCTTGCTGATGGTAAACAGCGCCAATTTCAAACAAAAATGCACGCTCTTGTTTACGATTCAGGTTGTAACTCAAGGTGTCTAACAAGCCGCCCCACAAGCCGGTGCGCATGACACTTAAATTGCTCGCAATCGGGTTTTTAAGTTTAATCGGGTTGGGGTTACCTAATAAATCACGCTCCCAACTTTCATCCACAAAACTATAAGTGACGATTTCTTGATAACCCGTTGCAACTAAACAATCACGCAGTTTATTTTGATGGAGTTTTGCTTCAGGCGCATCTAGCATGCGTAATGTAGCAACTGGCGGCGTTGCTGGAATATGATCATATCCATGCAGACGTGCAATTTCCTCGATTAAATCTTCTTCGATTGCAATGTCAAAACGGAAGCTCGGTGGCGTCACCGTAAATACACCTTCAGCGGATGTAAATGCAAAATCAAGCTGGGTTAAAAGCCGCGCTACATCATCTGGAGCGAACGGGATACCTAACACAGACACTAAACGAGCCAATCTTAACTTGACAGAATTACGTGCCGGGAGCGTGCCAATTACCTCGGTCACCTCGCCCACTATTGTATCTATAGTTCCGCCGCATATTTGCTGAACAAGTGCAGTAGCGTACTCAATCGCATTGCGTGTATTGCCAAAATCTACGCCACGCTCAAAGCGATACGATGAATCGGTACTTAAGCATAATCTGCGGGCTTTACCAGCAATCACGGCTGGTGAAAAGAATGCACTTTCCAGGAAAATAGCCGTCGTTTCATCACTGACTGCAGTCGATTTCCCGCCCATAATGCCAGCCAGCGCCACCGCGCCATTGGCATCGGCAATGACTAAATCGTCAGTTTTTAGCGGTACGGTTTGCTCATTGAGCAGAACCAAGGACTCATGTTCTTTAGCAAAACGTACACTGACATCGCCGCTCAGCTTGGCGGCATCAAAGGCATGCATTGGCTGCCCGAATTGCAACAATACATAATTGGTAATATCCACCACCGCACTAATACTGCGTAAACCGCTACGCTCAAGGCGCTTAAGCATCCAATCAGGGGTGATGGCCTGGGCATTAATACCCGTTACCAAACGACCGCAATAACGCGGACAGGCAGCCTGCTCGCTCACAATCACGTTTTTAGTTTGTTTGGATCCTGCGGTAACAGGTGAAATCGTTTCAAAATTCGTTGCTGCCCCGGTAATGGCGGCAACATCACGCGCAATACCGGTAATACTCAAGCAATCACTACGATTCGGCGTCAGCTTGAGTGTGAGAATATGATCGTCTAAATCCAAATGCTGGCGAATATCCTGCCCAACCACTGCACTGCTATCCAACTCCAGTAAGCCGGTTGCTTCAGCACTGAT
>DIZU01000073.1:0-697 GCA_002429455.1 Methylotenera sp. UBA6020
ATTGGATAATAACGTTTTTTAGCAAAAATACTCTATGACTATGCAATCTTCTGGACAATCTATCGGTGGAAAACCAACCGCGCAACCTACTAAAACACTAGAAACATTTGATAATCCAAATCAAATGCGTGATTTTCATATTCACATGGAAATCCCTGAGTTTACTTGCCTGTGCCCAAAAACTGGCCAGCCGGATTTTGCGGTGATTTATTTAGACTACATCCCCGATCAAGTATGTGTAGAACTTAAAAGCTTAAAACTTTACATATGGTCTTTCCGGGATGAAGGCTGCTTTCATGAGGCCGTTACCAATCAAATTTTAGATGACTTGGTAACTGCAACACAGCCAAAATTCATGCGCGTAACCGCTAAATTTTACGTTCGTGGTGGCGTGTTCACAAATGTGGTGGCTGAGCATCGCAAGGCCGGTTGGCAACCATTACCACGCGTGGATTTAACACAGTTTGATAGTCAGTCGAACACGCGCGGCTAAATTTCTATCTCGAAAAATCCGGCCTTTAAGTTAAGTCGTTTTTATGCCAAGTTGAGGCTAAAGTAAATTTAACAGTACATTTGGCAGGAAATCGGTGAAAAGTAATTGACAAGCATCCGGCCCATCTTTATTATGGCGCCTCGCTGATAGCTCAGTAACTAACAGCGAAAAAGACGTAGGTACGGGGGTATAGCTCAGCTGGGA
>DIZU01000073.1:797-4067 GCA_002429455.1 Methylotenera sp. UBA6020
GGGGGTATAGCTCAGCTGGGAGAGCGCTTGCATGGCATGCAAGAGGTCAGCGGTTCGATCCCGCTTACCTCCACCAAAATAGCTTAGCTTTATGAGCATTTTGTAGTAGAATACGGCACTTGTAATTTAGCAGTAAAATTCTTAGGTCCCCATCGTCTAGAGGCCTAGGACACCTCCCTTTCACGGAGGCGACCGGGGTTCGAATCCCCGTGGGGACGCCAATTTAACTTGTCTAACAGATGTTAGAAAGTAAAGTTGGCAGCATCAAGCACTATGGATTTAATGAATATAGCCAGCACATTTTAATGATGTCCTGGTTTTTTTCATTTTGTAAGTCTTCTAAAATGCCTGTCAACAATTTCATCTGTATTCCACCCTAATTTCCAGCAGCGTAGTTTAATGGGCTGTCCGTCAGCTCAAGCATCGAAGCTGCCGGGAGAACTTTTGCAGTGCCAGAATACCGCTTTCTTCCGCGCGCTTGCACCAGTCTTCCAGTTGTAGCACCAATTGTTCTCTGGATGCAGAAGATCGATTGCCTAGGGCCGCCAATTCCTGACGCATCGAGTCGATGACCTGTAATTTCTTGCTGGAATGCAGAATCTGCCGTAACGCCACGTATTCTTGCTCACCCAGGTTGCCCATGCCTCTTCGTAACCAGCGCTTGATTGCACTGCGTGTCCAGATCTTATTTAGCTCAGGAATCATCTGGCCACGGATTTCTCCCATGACCATGCGCAGTAGGGATTTGGCGAACCTCTCCTGCACTTCATAGCGGTGAATGACGATAGCTCTGAGTGTTGTTTTGTCACATTGACTCTTGGCTGGCGTAAAGCGCATACGCGGCGCGATCCTGCGTACCGTTGCAAGTTTGAGTGCCGCTAGCAGCCGAATATATAGCCAGCCGATATCCAGTTCCCACCAACGACTAGACAGCTTAGCCGATGCGCTGAATGCATGGTGGTTGTTGTGCAGCTCCTCACCACCGATTAGTAGCCCCCAGGGCAGGATATTTCTAGAGGCATCTTCGGTGACGAAGCTACGATAACCCCAAAAATGTCCGATACCATTGATAACGCCGGCGGCAAATAGTGGAATCCATATCATCTGCACGGCCCAGATGGTGAGACCGATAGGACCGAAGGCGAGCAGGTCTATGACCATCATCAGGGAGATGCCTAGAGAGGGATATCTGGAGTACAGATTGCGTTCTATCCAGTCGTCTGGTGTACCATGGCCGTATAATTCCAGCGTCTCGGTTCTTTTGGCTTCCGCACGGTAATATTCAGCGCCTTTTAACAATATTTCGAGAATACCGAATACTTGCGGGCTATGCGGATCTTCCGGAGTTTCGCATTTGGTGTGGTGCTTGCGGTGAATCGCCACCCATTCCTGCGTGACGATACCTGTAGTCAGCCACAGCCAGAAGCGGAAGAAATGGCTGATAATGGGGTGCAGGTACAGCGCCCTGTGAGACTGATGACGGTGCAAAAAAATTGTTACAGAGATGATCGTGATATGAGTGGCAGCAAAAGTGACAAGCACATAACCCCACCAGGGGAGGTTGAAATAACCGGACATACTGCAAGCTCCTAATGCTGAGGTGTTGAGTGAGATGACGTTACTATAAAGCATCAATCCTTCTGCGGTACGATTGCCACAATTTCACCACAAAATAGGACTCTCTCATTGATATTTGGTTCGGCTTAATTTCAACCGCCGCCCAAATATTCACAAGTGTAAAATTGCCAATTATTACGATGTAAATCTGCGACCGATCCCCATCATATACTCAGGCTGTGGAAGGTAAATTCTTCAGCGAGTATAATCCGGGCTTATATGGAGCCTGCTTATGCTGAAGAACATTAAAAAAATACTGCGGAGTCTGCCTTTTCTGATTGCAGTGGGTCTGCTTGCCGCCTACCTTCTGTTTTCCTACTTTGCGGTGGATCCGCTAGTTAAAGGCATACTGCCATGGGTAGCAGAGAATAAACTGGCCAGCCGTGCCAGTGTAGAGCATGTCCGGTTTGACCCCTTGCAGCTTATCTTGACCATCGACAATCTAAAGCTTACACGTGCGGATGGCGCGCCTCTGGCTAGTTTTGAACGCCTGTATGTTGACTTGGAAATCAGCAGCTTGTTCCGCTTTGTTTGGCGGATTAAAGATATCCGCCTGACAACGCCGCAAGTGTCGCTGGACATATCCCCGAATGGCAAACTCAATTGGGCTGACCTGATCGCCAAGCTGAATGAAAACAAGGAGAAGTCTGACACTATTCCGCGCGTGCAGATCGACCATATCCTGATTGAGCGCGGCAACATCCAGTATTCCGAACACAATCGTCCAACACCGTTCAAGGCTGCGCTGGAACCACTGGGGCTGGAGTTGGACGGCCTTTCCACCCTACCTGAAGAACTTGGCGATTACCAGATTGTCGCTAAACTGCCAGAGCAAGGCGGCACGATCAAATGGAAAGGCCATATTGGCCTTAACCCAATGATATCCACCGGAACCGTAAAGCTTCAGGGAATTAAACTCGCTAAGCTCATGCAGATTGCGCCACCGCAATCCATGCCGGTGCAGTTCACCGCTGGCGAACTGGAGACAGACTTCAACTACAGTTTTGCCATGGTGAAAGGCAAGGAAGAACTTAAGCCAGAAGCTACAATAAAAAATATTGCCTTGAACCTGGATAACGTGAGAGGCAAGCTAACACGCATAGCAAGCAGCGATATTGGACTACAGCAGCTTCGCATTAAATTGCCCAAATTGAACTTCTCTATGCGGCAAGGTGTGCAGCTGCGATTACAAGGCATGGAAGTCGGGCTGAAAGAAGCAGCATTGCAGTTGGAAGGTATGCCATTATTCAAGCTGCCGCAGACACAGGTAAACGGCGTGGATTTCGACCTGGCTACACGGAGCCTGAAAGTGGCAGCGGCACTACTGACGGATGGTACAGTGCAGGTAAAACGCTACGCTGACGGCAGCCTGGATTGGCAACGATTACTCAATTTGCCAGTGCCGACCGAAGCTGACAAGCCTGCCGATACTCTGGCTGAGGCCGATAACAAGCAGAACGAGAACCGGTTTAGATTCGATATCGCTAGCGTGCGCCTGAAGCACTGGCAAGCGTCCTATCAGGATATGTCTTTCAAGCAGCCACTGAACCTGAATGTGCAGGACATGAATGTTGGCTTTGCACTATCCAATGCCGACGGCACTACCACAATCAAGCAATTAGATAGCCAGATGGGGCCGTTTGCGCTGAAATC
>DIZU01000073.1:4276-6457 GCA_002429455.1 Methylotenera sp. UBA6020
ACACTGACCACAACACCTAAAACCGGGCAGACAGGCAATAAAAAAACGTCCATGGATGCAGACTGGAAGCTGGCACTGGATCGTATTGCCCTGGAAGACGGCACGGTGCATTTCGAAGACAAGAGCACTGCCAGCCCGGTATCGCTGGACATTCAAAAAGCTGTACTCGAAATACGGGATGCCTCGCTAGATTTAACCAGGCCGCTGCCATTCAATGCGCAGTTCAAGATCAAGCAGGGCGGACAGTTCGACGCTAGCGGTAAGCTGGCGCTAGCCCCGTTCAACGGTGATTTGAAACTCAATCTGAACTCGCTCTCACTCAAGCCTTTCGCACCTTACCTCAACCAGGTCGCATTATTGAGACTCAATGACGGCAGTGCCAACGTTGGTGGCAAGCTCACATTCAAGTCTAGGAAAACGTTGAATACGCAATTTCAGGGCGGTTTTAGCGTTAACAAACTCGCCATCAGTGAAGAAGGTGGTGGCGCTACTTTCCTGGGCTGGAAAACGCTGGCTAGTGACAGCCTCAAGCTGGGGCTAAGTCCTAACCAACTGCATATGGACGAACTGCGCATCGTGCAGCCGGTAGGCAAGATCATTATCTACGAGGACAAATCCATTAACATCAAGCGCATCATGCGCGCGCATGCCGAGCCCCCCTCCCCCGTAAATAATACTGCTACACCGGCAGATAGCGGCGTTGGCAAAAATGATTTTCCTGCTACGGTGGAACGCATAAAGATCGACAACGGTGATCTGGAGTTTGCTGACTTCTCACTCAAACCACAGTTCGGCACCTATATCAATACGCTTTCAGGCGTTATCAATGGCTTGTCCACCAGTCCAGAGACTATCGCGCAGGTGGAATTGGACGGCAAGGTCGATGAGTATGGCTCAGCCCGTATTAGCGGCTCCATACAGCCGTTTCACGCCAGCGATTTCACCGATCTTAAACTGACGTTTCGCAACCTTGAAATGAACCGCTTAACCCCCTACTCCGGTAAATTTGCCGGGCGCAGGATCGAATCGGGCAAGATGTCGGTAGACCTTGAATACAACATCAAAAATCGGCAGCTTTCGGGTGAAAACAAGTTCGTCATCAACCGGCTCAAGTTGGGGGAGCACGTCGATAGCCCAGATGCAGTCAATTTGCCGCTGGACTTAGCGATAGCGCTGCTAGAGGACAGCGATGGCAACATAGACCTCAATCTGCCTGTTTCCGGCAGCCTGGATGACCCGCAATTTAGTTACGGCAAGATTATTTGGAAGGCCTTCACCAACGTGTTGGGCAAGATTATCACCTCACCTTTCCGTGCATTGGGGAATCTGATGGGTATTCGTTCCGATAAGCTGGACGCGGTGGCCTTCGACCCCGGCAGCGCAGAATTGGCGCCGCCGGAACAGGAAAAGCTTAAAAATGTGGCTTTGGCTATGGCTAAGCGACCTGCGCTCACGCTTGTCATCGTACCGGGCTACGATATTGCTGAAGACAGAAAGGCCATCCAAACGACGGCCATACGCCGCGACGTGGCGCAAGAGATGGGTTTGAAACTGCAAGCAGGTGAAAAGCCTGAGCCGATAAACCTCAACAATCCCAAGGCACAAGCTGCCATCCGAAAACTGATTAAAGACCGTTCGCCGGAAGCTAAAAATAGAAAGATACTGGATAAGCTCAAGGATTATTTTGATACATCGAAACCAGTGGGTCCGGCTGCCTACGAGGCCATGCTGCAGCAACTCCAGCAAGGGGTAACAGTGACGGATAACGAGCTCAAGGCGCTGGCCGACGCCAGAGCAGCAACCATGCAACAATATCTTGAACAGGCAGCAAGCATGGACGCCAGCCGGCTTGGCAAGGCGGCGCCCGAGCCAGTCAGTGGCGACGAGCGCGAGGTGCGACTGAAAATGAACCTAGGCACGGTAAAATAGTCTTGCGGGTTCAGCCATGAAGTGCAATTTTAAGTAATGCTGGTTGGGATAACTGGGTGCAATTGTATCCAGTTTGAAGAAATACAATTGCCTAGTTCTGGCTGTTATGAGGCTTTTAATAGCTAATAGTGATATTTGCCTACTTACAAATTACTTGAAACCTGCCGCTGACGAATAACAAGTTTACGCTAAGTTAAGCTGCGGCTCAAAGGCAACATAGGCATTGAGCTACGGCTTATATTAATGTCCGGA
>DIZU01000225.1:0-277 GCA_002429455.1 Methylotenera sp. UBA6020
TGCGCAACAAAATTCACCAACTCCCCAGCCTTCATTTTGGCGGTTAGATCGGTTGTAATGCCAGCCGCCAAGCTAACTTTACCTTCATTTATGCTTGCCAATACTATGGCGGCAGACTTCAGTTTATCTTTCAGTTTATCCATAGTTTCGCGTAGGGTGTCAGCATCGGCACCTTCCAATGTTGCGGCCAGTACTTTAACACCTGAAATTTCAATGGCTTGTGCTGCTAAATCATCACCTTGCGATGAAGCCATTTTTGATTTCAAACGTGCCAATT
>DIZU01000225.1:457-778 GCA_002429455.1 Methylotenera sp. UBA6020
TTTTGATTTCAAACGTGCCAATTCTTTTTCTAGCGATTTCTTCTCTTCTTGAAGATTGGTAATTGCATTTTCAACAACTCCAGCTCCTGGCGAAACTCGAAGATGCTTTGCAATCTCGTAGAACTCTTGTAATTGATTATTCATCATTGCAAGAGCATTTCCACCGGTAGTTGCTTCAATTCGTCTTACTCCAGCAGCTACCCCCGTTTCGGAATAAATTTTAAAGACGCCAATATCTCCGGTACGAGTTACATGCGTTCCGCCACATAACTCATGTGAGCTGCCAATATCTAACACACGCACTTCATCGCCATACTTTTC
>DIZU01000225.1:988-5605 GCA_002429455.1 Methylotenera sp. UBA6020
ACTTCATCGCCATACTTTTCGCCAAATAACATCATGGCACCGGTTTTTTGTGCATCTTCAATACTCATTAGTCGTACTTGAGTAGGGACGTTATTCATAATTTCTTGATTAACTTTTAACTCGATTTGACGGATTTGATTGTCGGTTACGGGGGCGTTGTGCACAAAGTCAAAGCGGGTTTTTTCCGTGTCCACCAGCGAGCCTTTTTGCTGCACATGTGCGCCCAATACTTCGCGTAGCGCATTGTGCATCAGGTGTGTGGCAGAGTGGTTGCGCATGGTGCTGGCACGGGCCACGCATATCAACTTTGGCTACGATTTGGTCGCCAACTTTTAGTATGCCTGTTTTGAGCATGCCATGATGACCGAACACGCTGGCTTGGATTTTTTGCGTATCTTCAACGGCAAAAATACCATCTGCGCTGCGTAATTCGCCACAGTCGCCAATCTGACCACCAGACTCAGCGTAGAAAGGTGTATTGTCTAGCACGACAACACCTTGCTCGCCCTCAGATAGCTGGGCAACAGCAATGCTGTCTTTATAAAGCGCTAATATGTTAGCAGTGGTTTCCAGGGTGTCATAACCTTTGAAATCAGTACTTGCACCGCTGTATTCCAGGTTCGTTGCCATTTTGAATTTACCAGCTGAGCGCGCTTGTTCTTTTTGGCGCGTCATGGCGGCATCAAATGCAATAGTATCTACTTTTACGTTGCGTTCACGGCAGATGTCGGCAGTCAAGTCCAGTGGAAAGCCATAAGTATCATGTAGTTTGAACGCGGTTTCACCGTTGAAAATATCTTTGGTATTGGCAAGCTCCGCTTCCAAAATCGCCATGCCATTTTCAATAGTTTCAAAGAAGCGGTCTTCTTCCTGTTTTAGCATATCCATTATGCGTGCCTGGTTGGCAACAAGCTCAGGATAAGCCTCACCCATTTCTGCTACTAAATCGGGTACTATTTTATGGAAGAAAGCAGCTCTACTGCCTAATTTGTAACCATGGCGAATCGCGCGGCGAATAATGCGGCGCAACACGTAGCCACGACCTTCATTGCCTGGAATTACACCATCGGCAATTAAGAAGCTACAGGCACGGATATGGTCAGCCAAGACTTTAAGTGACGGACTGTTCAAATCAGTGGTGTTGGTTTCACGTGCTGCGGCTTTAATTAAACCTTGGAATAGATCAATCTCATAATTGGCGTGTACGTGTTGTAGCACAGCGGTAACTCGCTCCAAACCCATGCCAGTATCGACAGAAGGTTTGGGTAATGGGTGCATCACGCCGGCTTCATCGCGGTTGAACTGCATGAACACGTTGTTCCAAATTTCGATGAAGCGGTCGCCGTCTTCGTCAGGACTTCCGGGGGGTCCGCCAAAGTGCTGTTCGCCATGGTCGTAGAAAATCTCCGTGCATGGGCCACAGGGCCCTGTGTCACCCATCATCCAGAAGTTGTCCGATGCGTAGCGCGCACCTTTGTTGTCGCCAATGCGAATCACACGCTCGGCTGGCACTCCCATGGTTTTGGTCCAGATGTTATACGCTTCGTCATCATCGGCATACACGGTAACGGTAAGTTTGTCTTTTGGCAGTTTGAATACTTCAGTGAGCAGCTCCCAAGCGTAGGTAATTGCATCTTGTTTGAAGTAATCGCCAAAGCTAAAGTTGCCCAACATCTCAAAGAAAGTGTGATGGCGCGCGGTGTAGCCCACGTTTTCAAGGTCGTTATGCTTGCCGCCAGCACGTACGCATTTTTGGCTAGAGGTTGCGCGGGTGTATGGGCGTTTGTCAAAACCCAGGAATACATCCTTGAACTGGTTCATCCCGGCATTGGTAAATAGCAAGGTAGGGTCGCCTGCTGGAACCAAGGAACTGGAAGCAACAACCTGATGGCCTTTTGAGGCGAAAAAGTCGAGAAATGCTTGCCTGATTTCGTTACTGCTTGGATTGTTACTTAATTTAATTGTCATTGATAAATTTAATCGTTATCTTCTGTAGAGTTACTTAATACTTTTTTAATGGTGTCAAAGCCAAACCCCCGGCTTTGTAAAAATCTGGCTTGCCTTGCCCAGTCTTCTCGGCTTTTGGGGCTTTCTTTATATTTTTTGCGACAGGCTTCACGTGCGTGTTCAAGTTCATTCGTTTTTACAGTAGCTACTGCGCTGGCGATTAGTTCATCTGCTACACCTTTTTCGCGCAACTCATTAGCCACTCTTGCGCTGCCAAATTTCGTTTGTCGTGCATGCACTAGCTGTTCAGTAAAGCGCGCGTCTGACAACCAGCCGCGGGCTTTAAAGTCATCTAAAATTGCCGCAATATCATCGGTTTCTTCAGCAAAAGCTTTAAGCTTTTTAGCCAGTTCAACGTAGGAATACTCGCGTTTACCTAAGTAGTCTAGCGCCCGTTGTCGCAAGCTTTTGGGTTGAAAATCGATTATATTGCCTCGTTAGTCCTATGACACTGACTATCAATCATCTTCTGCACGAACTGCAGGCAAGCCTTCACTTAACGCTTTCATGTTCGCGCGGATTTTTGCATCAATTTCGTTAGCAATGGCTGGATGCGCTTTGAGATAGTCACGGGAATTATCTTTACCTTGACCAATTTTTTCGCCATTGTAGCTATACCAGGCCCCGGCTTTTTCGACAAACTTTGCATTCACGCCAAGTTCAATGATTTCACCTTCGCGTGAAATGCCTTCGCCATACAAAATGTCAAATTCGGCTTGTTTAAATGGTGGCGCTACTTTGTTTTTAATCACTTTTACGCGTGTTTCAGAACCGATCACTTCGTCGCCTTTTTTAATAGCGCCAGTACGACGAATGTCTAAACGGACAGACGCGTAGAACTTGAGAGCATTACCGCCAGTGGTTGTTTCAGGGTTACCAAACATCACGCCGATTTTCATGCGGATTTGGTTAATGAAAATCACCAAGGTATTGGTGCGTTTAATGTTACCGGTAAGCTTACGCAAAGCCTGGCTCATCAAGCGTGCTTGCAAGCCCATGTGTGAATCACCCATTTCGCCTTCGATTTCAGCACGCGGTGTCAGTGCTGCCACCGAGTCAACCACGACAATATCAACAGAACCTGAGCGCACTAACATGTCGACAATTTCAAGTGCTTGTTCACCTGTATCTGGCTGTGAAATAAGCAGGTCAGGTACATTTACACCTAACTTGGCGGCGTATTGCGGGTCGAGTGCATGTTCGGCATCGATAAATGCGGCAACGCCACCAATCTTTTGCATTTGTGCAATAACCGACAGTGTTAATGTGGTTTTACCTGATGATTCCGGGCCGTAAATCTCGACCACGCGGCCACGTGGCAAACCACCGATGCCTAGCGCAATATCAAGACCTAATGAGCCGGTAGAAACCGCCTGAATGTCTTCGCCAATGCTGCTATCGCCCATACGCATGATAGAGCCCTTGCCAAACTGTTTTTCAATCTGTGCTAGTGCGGCGGCAAGCGCTTTGCTTTTGTTGTCATCCATGGAGTTTTGCCTTTGTATTTTTTGAAGTTTTTATCACTTTTGTAACTCGTGATTATTTCATAAATCAAGGCTTAACGTAAGCGTAATTAATGTATCTAATGCTTTAGCGACGGACTGTCGGCGAATGGCATCACGATTGCCAGTAAAGTGCATGGTTTGGGTTGTGACTTGTATATTGGTTTGGTTATGGGGCTGATTAATTTTCAAGGCAAAACCAAAACATACCATACCGACTGGCTTACTTTCGGTGCCGCCATCCGGTCCGGCAATGCCCGTGATGCTAGCAACAATATCCGCTAGGCTATGCTGGAGTGCGCCCACTGCCATGTCATGCGCAGTTTGCTCGCTGACGGCACCGTATTGGGTTAGCGTTTGTTCTTTAACCTCCAAAAGCTTTTGTTTGGCGGCATTGCTATAGGTGATAAAGCCACAGTCGAACCAGTTTGAGCTGCCGGCGATAGCGGTGACATATTGTGCTGCCATGCCGCCCGTGCAGGATTCGGCCAAAGCCAACATTAAGCCACGCGCCTTTAGTGACTCGCCCAACTGATTGGCTAGATGTAAAAGCGCGGCATCATCCACCTGTCATCACCCATAGTAAAACTTTCAGGCAAATAATCGCGTAAATTGCCGCGAGTAAGTCATCGAACATTACACCGAACCCATTTTTGAGTTTGGCATCGAATTGCCGAATCGGATAAGGCTTCCAAATATCAAATAGGCGAAACAATAAAAATGCAGTTAGCCACCACTGCCATTGATTAGGCGTGAAAGTAAGCACTAACATCATGGCAACTATTTCATCCCACACGATACTGCCGTGGTCGACAACACCTAGATGTTTGCCCGTGATTGAACAGATGGGTATGCCTATAACAAATAGCGCAGCAATTAGCATTAACTGCATCAACGGCGGCAATGTCGCAATCAACCACGCCAATGGCAGGGCGACTAAAGTACCAGCAGTGCCAGGTGCTTTTTTGGCTAGGCCGCTACCAAAACCTAGGCCAAAGAAGTGGGCGGGATGTTGTAATAAAAACTGCAAATTTGGTGGATGTAGGTTAGGTGGCTTAGCTAAAGTGGTCAAAACCTGTTTCCTTAAAATCTAAAATTTCATCATCAA
>DIZU01000071.1:0-319 GCA_002429455.1 Methylotenera sp. UBA6020
TGCTTTAATACATGGGCTAATTTTGTGGTCAAGGCGGCGGAAAACACCCCCATGACCTGACGCTTGGCATTAGCAGGGTTCGTCAGCGGACCGAGCAAATTGAACAGTGTACGCACCCCGAGTTCACGTCGCACCGGGGCTGAATGTTTCATGGCACTATGATGGTTAGGCGCAAACATGAAGCCTACGCCGATCTGGTTTACACAGTCGGCTACTTGTTCCGGCGTGCGATTCACATTGACGCCTAACGCCTCAAGCACATCGGCGCTACCGCAGGTGGATGACACCGAGCGACCGCCATGCTTAGCCACTTTTGCCC
>DIZU01000071.1:535-2950 GCA_002429455.1 Methylotenera sp. UBA6020
CTCGCGGCGGCGGCAATTTCATCTACGGTTTCACCCTTGATGCGTAGCGCTACCAGTAAACCCGAGATTTGCGCAGGTGTTAATTCACCCGCCATCACTTGCTGTATCACAGCCTGCATGGCATCAAAGCTTAAATCCTCGCCATTAATGACTTGATTAAGTATTTGCGGATACGACATTAACTTAGACACTGGCTTACGCTTTCAAAAAATTATTCAACAGCGCATGACCGTGCTCGGTCAGTATCGATTCCGGATGAAACTGCACGCCTTCAACCTGCAAAGTTTTATGGCGTACACCCATAATCTCGCCATCTTCTGTCCAAGCGGTAATTTCCAGGCAATCTGGCAAGGTTTCTTTTTCTATCACCAAGGAATGATAACGCGTTGCGGTATATGGATTGGGCAAGTCTTTAAACACACCAATGTTGTGATGATGAATCAAGGATGTTTTACCATGCATCAACTGCTTGGCATGAATGATATGGCCGCCAAAGGCCTGACCAATACTTTGGTGACCCAAACACACGCCCAGCAAAGGAATTTTTCCGGCAAACTCTTTAATCAGCGGCACGCTAATCCCGGCCTCGTTGGGCGTACATGGGCCGGGTGAAATGACAATGTGGCTGGGTTTGAGTGACTCGACTTTAGCTAAGTCAATTTCATCATTACGGTACACTTGCACGTCTTGCCCCAATTCACCCAAATACTGCACTAAGTTATAGGTGAAAGAATCGTAGTTATCGATCATGAGTAACATATAGGCTCTTAAATCTCAGTTAAATATTGATTGGTTGGTTTATATCTATAGTACTGTTTCTAACGCACTGTTTTTAATAATGCGCGGCGCCACATGGCAGGCAGCATCTACTAGTTTTTCAAAAGCGCCGACAGCGATTGGTTTACTGAAATAGTACCCTTGGAAGTAATCACAACCAAAGTTTTTCAACACTTCAAACTGTTCGATCTGTTCGACACCCTCAGCCACTATATTACATTGTATTGTTTTGCCAATCGCTAGCACCATTTGAATAATGGCCGCATCGTTGGAATCTGTCAGCACATCCTGCACAAATGACTGGTCTATTTTTATTTGGGCCACTGGCAGCTTTTTAAGATAGACCAGTGAAGAATGCCCCGTGCCAAAATCATCCAGTGAGATGCGTACACCAAGCTCTTTCAACACTTTAATTTTATTGATCACATCGTCAATATTATCAATCACCGCGGTTTCAGTCAGTTCCAGCTTAAGAAAATCCGGGTTGATGCCAGTGGCGCTAATGATTTCACGCAACTCTTTAATAAAATTAATATATAAAAACTGTTTTGCACTGATGTTGACCGACAGCCTGATGTTACTTAAGTTGGGGGTGTTCTCCCAGGATTTTAATTGGGCGCAAGCTTGCTGTAGAACCCAATGCCCAATTTTGATGATTTGGTTATTTTTCTCAGCGATTGGAATAAATTCCACCGGACTGATATTGCCCAAAACGGGATGTGTCCATCTCAACAATACTTCTGCACCGACGATGACTTGCTCTGCGTCGACAATGCTCTGGTAGTGCAGCTGGAACTCATTATTTTTGAGCGCCAAGTGTAAAGCCGACTCTAAAGCGAAGTTTCTTTCCAGGCTTTCTTGTGTAAGTTGATCATAAAATCGATACGTATTGCGACCCGCAGCTTTTGATAGATACATGGCGGTATCGGCATGTCTTAGATGACCTTCAAAACTGGGTTGCTCGCCATTAAACAAAGTAACACCCAGACTGGCCGTAGTATTAAATTCAAACATGTCCAATTGATAACTGTGATTGAGTTCTGCCAATAGCTTTTGTGCAATCTCACTCACTTGTTTATAGGCAATATTTTGATGATTATCCAAATTTTCAATAATGACAATAAACTCATCACCACTCAGCCTTGCCACGGTGTCGCCCGCCCGAATGGTCTGCTGTATTCTGCTGGCAACCTCAAGCAATAGCTGGTCGCCAATGTCATGCCCTTTGGTATCGTTCAGTAACTTAAAATTGTCCAAATCAACACAAATAAGTGCTGCATGGGTTTTTGCCCGCTGGCAATTCAATACCGCGCGCTGAAAGCAATCCGTGAGCAAGCGGCGATTAGGCAAGCCCGTCAGCGCATCATAATAGGCAAAATTCTCAATCTCTTGTTGCGCCTTTTTTTGCTGCGATATATCACGTATAAAGCATGTCACTAACGATAAACCATCCCCTTTTAAGGACGTGAGAGTGAGTTCGACTGGAAACTCGCTACCATCGGCCCGCATGGCATTGAGTTCTATGCGTCGATCGAATATATGTTTTTCGCCGGTCAGCACGAATTGCCAATGCTTTTCCTCATGCGCATTACGCGGTGATGGCGGCACGATCACTTCGGCAAGCGACTTACCGATCAC
>DIZU01000147.1 GCA_002429455.1 Methylotenera sp. UBA6020
AGGTCATGGATATGCACCGAGTCGTCGCCGTCAGCGACTTGCCTGATCAGTGAGCCATCAATCGACACTTCACCAAACTCGTTGATGAGAATAGCCAGTCGACGTGCCTGACGGCGTTCTAGCAGGCTGCTGAGCAAGGTGGTTTTGCCTGAACCGAGGAAACCGGTCACTACCGTGACTGGAATCAGGGGCTGCATGCCGATTTCCCTGATATTGATGCCTCTGATGTTAGCTTTTCGAGTACCGTTTCAAATGTAGAGGCTACCAGCGAGTATTGTATCTTCGGCCGCGTGATGACTAAAATCGGCACGCCCAGCTTTTTGGCAGCCTGCACTTTAGCCAGCATGCCGCCGGCATCGCCAGAGTCTTTGGTGATAATGCAGTCTATTTGCCAGTCTTGCCATAAAGCCAGGTTAATCGCTCCGGAAAAAGGCCCTTGCATGGCGCAGATGTGTGATCTTGGAATACCAAGTTCTATCGCACGTTTAATCAGCTCAGGTTCAGGCGTAATGCGCGTAAACCATTGTCGCTGAGCAGCATCTGGCGACTGTAAAAAAGCCGGTAAATCTTTAGAGCCTGTGGCTAGAAATATGCGCTTGCCCAAACTAATCGCACGCTGTGCGGCTTCTTGCATAGAGCTACAGAACTCAACGCCCTCAAGCATGTTTTCGGGTACCGCCGTACTCGGTCGTTCATAGCGAATGTAGGGAATGTCCAGCTCGCTTGATAGGGTCATCAGCTGTTCAGAAATGAGCGTTGCGAATGGATGGGTGGCATCGACAATCACCCGCGCCTGCTGCCTCACTAGCGCCTGCCGACGTGCCTCCATACCTTGACGTCCTGCCCAAACGGCTACCCCTGGACAATCTTGTATGGCCAGCTCGCCACCATATTCACTGGCGGTAGAAACGACCACCCCATAACCTTGCGTAACCATTTCACGGGCGAGCGCATTGCCATCGCTGGTGCCAGAAAAAACCCAAGCAGCATGTAAAGGCAGCGCATCCGCTTCTGCTTGAGCAGCAGAGCCAGCCCAATCATTATAGCCGCGTGGCGTATAGATATAGTTGCCTTTACGCGCGGTAAAGCGGTTGCCAATAACAATGGTCGTGAGCATGTCAAACTGCATGGTCAATAGCTCGTCCAGCCGATGAATACTGACTTGCTGACCGGGTCGGTAGGCATTTTTCACCACACCGCACAGCGTTTGCGGACCTTTGGATTCGAGCATGATATTTAAAATACGGTAAATGCCTTGCTGCCTGCCCGCACTTTGCACGTTGTAAAACACACAGGCCAGGTCTGCCTGCGCAATATGTTGCGCGCGTTGTTCAATCCATTCCCATGGGCAGAGCAGATCAGACAAACTCAAGGTCGCAAAATCATGTGAAAGTGGTGAGCCTAATAGCGAAGCACATGCATTTGCCGAAGTAATGCCTGGAATAACATTCACCTCAAAAGGCTCGTCTTCGCTCAACTCTTCAAACGCGAGTGCGGCCATGGCATAAATACCAATGTCACCGCTAGAGATTAAAGCTACTTTTGCACCATTGCGGGCTTTTTCAATCGCCAGCAAGGCTCTTTCACGCTCTTGCGTGAGTGGTGGCGTGTGTATTTCCTTGCCTTCCAGCCAAGGTGCTATCCAACTTAAATACAACTCATATCCAACAATTACATCGCTATCGCGCAACGCTTTTTCCGCGCGCGGAATGATCATTTCACTAAACCCCGGCCCTACAGACACCAAATTCAAAACACCCTTCATCCTGCGAATCCCCATTTATCTTCTACAATTGCTACAGCTACGCCTTCTAAGCGGAATTTTGAAACGACTAAACTACCACGCACCGATGCCATCAGGGCACACGGCTCGCACACACCCACTACGCCAACGTTTTGTTGCACCCAGTCTGAGGTCTCCGTAACCCACGGCCTATCTTTAACCGCTGCCGTTGAGAACACGCGCACTGGAATATTATGTTGTGCACAATACTCCAGCAGGCCAGGCTCATTGGCTTTCAAATCTATGGTGGCGATTTCGCGTACATCGCTCAAGCTGCGCTCACCCAGCGCCTGATCAATCGCGTTTTTGATTTTTTGAACAGAAATCCCTTTGCGGCAGCCAACACCAATAACCAATGATTTCAAGGCCTCGGTAGCAGTAGTAACAACAGGGACGGCGCCTACGGCATTAGCCACGCAATAAGCTAGTTCATTAGCGCCACCTTCATGTCCAGCCAGTAACGAGATGGCGTAGCGCCCTGCACTATCCAATACCACCACGGCCGGGTCGGAAAGCTTACTTTGCATTTGGCCATCTAAAAAACGCACCGCAATACCCGTCGCAGCGATAAAAATCCACTGCGCGTGTTGGCGATAATGCCGGGTAAATTGTGCTTTTTGCGGCAGCGCATTATCCAGCCAGGGCCGATAGATCGTGCCGCCTAACTGCGCTTGCAGTGCAACAGCAAGCGGCTCATCTTCGGAACGCACCAGCCATATACCTAGACTTGAAGCATTGGTAGGATTGATTAAATCCACTAAACCAACTCTTTCTTACCATCTTGCGCATTATCTTCCACACTCTTTTGGGCGACTTCTTTCTGTTTGCGCTTTTTAACCACTCTAAAAATATGCGAATAATCCTTGTCATACAAACGCGACTCAACTTGCGCGCCATTACCAAGCGCAGCGCCCACCAGCATCATGGTAGTCAAACTCCATTCTCCGCGCTTAGTATCTTTAATGATTGTGCCCAACGTGCCTTCATAGGTTTTTTCCTCAGGCCAAGTGGCTCTGTAAACCAAGCGCACAGGTGTGTCATCAGGGTAATGTAACCGTAAATCAGCCACAATTTTTTTAAGGTGCGGTCCGGATAAAAAGATACACATCGTCGCTTTATGTTGCGCAAGCTTTTCAATTGCTTCCGCTTCAGGCACAGCCGAGGCACGTCCTGATACTCGCGTCAAGATAACGGTTTGCGAGACTTCAGGTTTGGTCAGCTCGGCCTTCACCACAGCAGCGGCGGCACTGAATGATGACACCCCTGGCACTACTTCATATTCAATGCCGAGTAGCTCCAAACGGCGCATTTGTTCTGCCGTTGCACCATAAATCGCCGGGTCGCCCGAATGAAGCCGCGCCACATCAAAATCTTCCAGCTGTGCACGGCGATAGCATGCCTCTTGCTGCTCTAAATCTAGCGCGGCTGTATCGAAAATTTCAGCATCCGCACGACAATGCACCAGCATGGCGGCAGGCACTAGCGAACCGGCATAAAGCACCATAGGCACACGCCCAAGTATGTTTGCACCACGTAAGGTAATCAGGTCGGTTGCCCCTGGCCCTGCTCCTATAAAATAAACTTTCATGCATGCCTTCTTTTTCTTGGTATTTTACGGATGAGCATAGTGGCTAAATAACCCATGGTGTCGGTGGCGGATAAGGTTTGCACTTCTTTCGCTAAGATTTCACCTGACAAACCTATGCGTTTAGCGAATACGCAATGATTGGCGATTTCCATTTCGCGCAGCAACTCCAACACCCAAGTCAGCCTGTCGCCGATTTTCATCAGCACCACAATGTCATGTGTTTCGATCTCCAGCCGCAAGGTGTCTTTATCTTCCGGACAAGGCAAAATCAACGTGCGCTCCTTGCCTTCGCCTAACGGCCAATCCAGGGCTGAAGCCGCTGCCGCATAACTGGTAATGCCGGGGTAGGTTTTATAGACCAACCCTTGTACACACTCGATCAACGCCGCCAGAATGTATCCGTAAGTCGAATAAGTCATGCTGTCGCCAATCGTCAGATAGGCTATATGTTGACCTGCATGCAAATGCACCGCGATAGTATCAGCCAGCTTTTTGTAATGCACGCTCAATATGCTGCGATCCGGATCCATATTGAACTCAATCTCGACCAGCTTATGCGCAGCAACATCAATGCCCGCCAAACATTGCAAGGCGACAGAAAGCTCTGCACCACGTGCCCTGGGCACGTAGATTAAATCTGCCTGCTTTAACGCCTCAAAAGCGGCTAAAGGTAAGTAGCCTGCCGGGCCGGGGCCGACGCCTATGCCAACAAAACTGCCCATTTTTGATGGATTTATTAATTCACTCATGCTGCATCCTGCCCTATTGCCTCACCATTCAGGTTAAACAACCTGACTTCTATACGATCTACCAATGGCACACGGCTGTGTGCAAGCTGGGCAATACGTCGTTCAATTTCCATCCACAACTCCTGTGCGCGAGGTTCTCTTTTTAAGCGCTCCATCACGGCTTCCACTGTATTCGCCTGTCTCATTTCTTCCACAAGCGCCTGTTCAAATCCACACTCCGCCGCCACATTCGCAACTGCATCCATTGCCATATTACTTTTGCTGGAATGGGTATCCCAAACGCCATCCAATACTTTTGCCAACTTGCCTGGATGCCCTGCCAGCCAAAGCACTTCTAAGCGACTGTTATTTTCTGCCAGTGCCTTCTGGGTAAAATCCAGCGCTTCACCAAGAAAATTGGCAATCTGTATGGCACGCTGCGACGGCAAGCCTAATACTTCTTTAGCGAATTGCCGACCTATCTTGCCAGGCAAATAAGCGACACTTTTTGCGCCGCCACCAAGTGCCACGCGCACATATACTTCTATCGAGGCAATCCAGGATGCCAGAGACAAAGGCTCAACAATACCGCTAGTGCCTAAAATCGAAATACCGCCTACGATACCGAGCCGAGGATTGAAAGTCTTCTTGGCAATTTCTTCACCTTGTACACAGCCGATAATCAAGTCAAAACCTAAACTGCCGACTTCTTCCGAACGGCCTATTTCTAAAAGCACCTCAGCAACAGCTTGGCGCATCATCAACCTGGGTACAGGATTAATCGCCGGCTCACCTACCGCAACGCGTAATCCAGGCTGCGTTGCAATGCCCACGCCCTTGCCCGCTTTAAAACATAAATCTTGTGTAGCGTTACGCCGCACTTCGGCATAAATGGTTGAACCGTGCGTGCTATCAGGGTCATCACCGCCATCTTTCAATACCTCAGCCCGCGCGGTATCTGCATCAACCCAGCGGTAACCTTGTATCGGAACGATTAAATAATGTGCGCCATCTGGCAGCATTACCTTCATTTGCGCGGGCTGTTTGTTGCATAACAGCAGATTAAGCGCGGCCTTAACCGCAGCCGTGGCACAACTACCGGTTGTGCGCCCACGCCTTAATCCATTTGGCGCTAACACGCCAAGGCTAAACTCTATCGGCTCCATCTTGCTCTAAGCTTGCATCTAATGCGGCCAATTGATTCACGGCATCGATCATGAGTGCATTGACGATGGTTGCGGCCCACGGTGAACCGCCACGCGTACCGCTATTGGTAATGCGCGGTACTTGCAGGCAGCGTCTTAATTCGTCTTTACATTCACGCGTACCGACAAAACCTACCGGCAAGCCGATCACCAGTTGTGGACGCCAGCCATGCTCGCGTATCAACCTGGTGGCCTCCATAATCGCCGTTGGCGCATCGCCAATCGCCAGGATAATATCGTTGCCGAATTTCTCCCATGCGCGGCGTATACCTGCCGCTGACCGCGTAATACCGTACGATTCTGACATTAAATAGGTTTCACGGTCATGCACGCCACACCATGTCTCTATGCCTAGTTGCTCAATTAACGCACGCTTCAGGCCTGATTGCACCATGGTCACATCAACCACAACACGTTTGCAGCGCAACAAGGCGCGAATACCGCTCTCCACTGCACCTGTTGAAAAATACAAATCATTCACTGCATCAAAATCGCCGCTGGTGTGTACCAAACGTTGTAAAGCGGTGAGCTGCTCCTGTGGAAAACTGCTCCAGTCACGACCTGCAGCGATGATGTGAAAACTCTCGGCTTCTATCGGGTGCGGTACGTAAGGTGCAAACTCTTGCTTGCTTTGCATGTTACTCATAAGCCCTTCTTTTTCTAATAAGCCACTCACCTGCATGTGATGAGCTTGTTGCGGCTCGCCGACTTGCGCTTCAAAGCCAACAATCTGCACGCGATATTTGCACAAGGTGCAGTTCATGGCGGCGCGTCCTTCAACCGCCTCACGCGCTCGTTCTATCATCACATCCGCTACATAGGGATGTACGCCAAAATAACCCGCGCTTAATACCTCTACTGCAGGTTCGCGCTCACGTAATGCGTCGGCAGCAGCATAAATACGCTTCACCAGCACACCATCAAACAGAAAAAATGGCAGCACGATAATACGCGCAAAACCTAGCATGGCAGCGGCGCGCAGGCCATCGGCCACTAACGGTTTTGCTGTGCCTGAATAGCACACGTAAACACCACCAAAACCCATGCCCTCTTCTAGCATACGGGCGAGCTTCGAGACTTCGCCATTGGCATCGGGGTCTGTAGTTCCACGGCCAACCAGGACCAAACAGGTATCGTCGCGACGCACTGTTTGTTTAGAGCTTGATTCCGCCTCAATAATGCGCTCTTGGGCAAGCTGCAATAATTGCGGATGCAAGTTTAACGGTGCGCCAAAATGAAAATCAAGGTCTGGATATTTGCTCGCCATCGCCAGCAGTTCACTCGGCATATCGTTCTTGGCATGGCGGGCAGCAAGCAATACGCCTGGGACTACGGCAACCTGCGTCATGCCTGCCGCGACATTCTGCTCTATTGCCTCACTAATGGTTGGACTGGAAAATTCAAGATAACCATGATGAATAACTTGTTCAGGCGCCCGTTCGCGGACTAGCTTTACCAATGCCTCAAACTCACGTACAGAGTCAGGATCACGGCTGCCATGCCCTGCAATCACAATGCCAAAAGGTTTGGTGCCTATCCCAACCTTCATGCTCTTTTCAACGTTAATATTCATGCAAGCTCTATTTGAACCGGTTCTATTTGGGCTGGCTCTATTTGACTTGACATAGGCGTAAGCATGCGAATCAGCATAATACTCATATCAGTAAATTCTTGGGCTACGCATTCAGCCAGCGTGCCGTGCCATTCTGCATCGCCACGGGTGAGGTTTTCCCAAACTTCAGTTGGGTGATTTGCAGGAATCCCGCTTTCCAGCAAATAAGCGGCAATGTCGCGTGGCATGAAGGAACGCGCGGCATCCCACGGACATGGAATCACAATCGCATTGCGTGCATCTTCCAGCACATGCACTAAATGCCGCTTAAATGGCGTTAAATCACCACGGCGATGGAACGTGATGAAAGTCGTTTCATCAAAACAAACCTTGGTCCGTGAAGCTAAAATCTGTGCGGATGAAATACCGGGAAGCGTATCCACCGGGTGACCGCAAGCACGTTCTACACGTTCGAGATATTGAAAACCGCTAAAGTGAATATCGCCCATAAAAACCACCACGCAGCGTTTGCCTGCATGATGCGCAGCGGCCACTAACGCCAATTGTGCTACTTGATCTCGATAGCCCATGTACACGACTTCAGCAGTTACGGGGATTAAGCTCTGCACTACCGTAATCACCGCATTAAAACCTGCAACTACATCTGCCGAGCGTATTAACTCTGCCCCGCGCTGCGTCATATATCCTACATCGCCTGGGCCAGCGCCGATACAAATAATCATGACTGTATTCCTCGCACTAGTGCTTGTACTTTCATAGGTTTAACCTTAAATAACAATATCATACGCGCCCCATACGTGCGCAAATAGTAAGTGCCAGACTTTCAGCTGACAATGATTCCAACGTAAGATATTCAGCGCCCATGGCTTGCGATAACTGATTTGCGCGCCCAAGCCGCAAATAGCCAGTTTCGGTATCAAGCACTAAGGCGGGTATCGCACGTTCAGCCAGCAATTCTGCCAACGCAAGTGTTTCACGCCACGGATCGCCATTGTCCTGCAACGCCACATTAGCTTTACCATCGCTTAACAAAATCAACAATGGCGGCGCATGACGGATATCTGTTTTTTCAAGCAACTCTAACGCTAATTGCAAGGCATGCGATAGCGGCGTGCGGCCACCAGTAGGTAATTCACGCAATGCAACTTCTGCTTGTTCCACACTGCGTGTAGGCTGTAGCAAAACACAAGCTTGTTCTCCACGAAACGAAATCACTGCCACTTCATCACGTTGCTGATAAGCATCGGTCAACAAGCTCAATACCGCGCCTTTAACCGCCTCCATCCGTTGCTGTGCGGCCATAGAACCTGAGGCATCGACCACAAATAAAATAAGATTTGCGGTTTTACCAGTGCGAATATTTTGATGTAGATCGTTGCGTGTAACGCTAAATTCAGGCGTATTCCGCATCGCGGCACTACGTAATGTGGCAGCCACTGCGAGACTATCAGGATTTTCATGCGGCACGGTACGTAATACACGACCGCGCGCAACTTCGCCAACCTGACTTCTGCGACCAGAAACGCTATGGTTATTTGCGCTCATTGCGACTGATATTTTGGGCGGTGCGTTTGTTAAAGCTGCTGAGACAATTTGCTCGCCAGCCGGCTGTGTTGCGTTATTTTCGCCTGCCTGTTCTTGATTTGACACGCTTTGTTCAACAGGTGCTTGTGGCTCAGGCTGTGGCTCATGGTTAGACTGAGCTTCATTCTCACGCGAGGCATTCTGATTCTCAGCTGCCTCGTTCATCAACTCATCAAGACGCTCCTTGTCAAGCCCCGGCTGCTCAAATGGCTTACGGCGACGGCGATGCGGCAGCACAAATTCTGCCGCATTTTTTACATCGGCAAGATTCACTATTGTCCGTCCATCCAGTGCTGCAAGCGCACGTGCAACCTTGTGCATGACAATATCCGCGCGCAAACTAGCGACTTCAAACTCGCAACAGAGATGGCTAATAAGATCGAGAATATCATCCGCCAACATCACATGGGCAAATAGACTTTGTGCCTGAACCACTTGGTTACGAAACTCTGTTTGCTGCGCCTCATACGATGCCGTATAAGAAACTGGTTCAGCCTCGAATGCAATTCTACGGCGCACTACTTCAGAACGCTGCACCTTGTCTTGCGGTGCTTTAACTTCTACCATGAGTCCGAAACGATCTAATAACTGCGGCCGCAAATCACCTTCTTCAAGATTCATAGTACCTATCAGGGTAAAACGCGCTGGGTGTGTGATTGACAAGCCTTCACGCTGCACTGAATTTTGACCCATCGCCGCGGCATCCAACAGCACATCAACCAGATGATCAGGCAGCAGGTTGACTTCATCAATATAAAGTATGCCACGGTGTGCAGCGGCCAGTAGACCCGGTTGAAAAACGCGTTTGGCGCCTTTAAGTGCGCGCTCTAAATCCAAAGTACCGATGACACGATCTTCTGTTGCCCCCAATGGTAGCGTTATAAACGGTACTGGCGAATCTTGAATCACATGCGCAGCATCATTACAAACTTCACATTGATCATAAGGTGTATTCGGGCTGCAGTTATAGGCACAACCTAGTGTGCGTTTTATAGGAGGCAGAATATTGATTAACGCACGCGCTGCCGTACTTTTGGCAGTGCCTTTGTCCCCTCGAATCAACACGCCGCCCAAGCTAGGATCAACTGCGCATAATAACAAGGCGGTTTTCAACTGCGATTGTCCGACTATGGCTGAAAAAGGGAAGCTGACTCTATTCATTTGGCTTTGTTCATTTCACTTTTATTCATCTTATATACTTCGTGGCGTCTCACCACGCGCCTCCAACATGGTTTCGCTATTCAAATACAAATCACGTAACGATTCCAGCGTTTCTGCTTTTGGTGCGGACCACATGCCGCGCTCAGCCGCTTCTAATAATCGTTCTGCAATTGCATTTTGCGCCCATGGATTCGCTTCTTGCAAAAATTCTTGCATCACTGGCTCGAATGCATATTCGCTGGCTACCTTGCTCATACATCCAGTCTTCCATGACTTTAGCCGTGGCATA
>DIZU01000010.1:0-2208 GCA_002429455.1 Methylotenera sp. UBA6020
CTTTAGTTCTCTTTGACTTTAGTCATCCTTATCTGGCATCGTCATTTAGCGTCGTCTAGCTGCTTCGTTTTTCTGCTCACGTGTCACCAGCTTAGTCAGCGACCCTAATTCTTTCGCCAGCAATAGCAATAAATCATCTAAGGTAACAATGCCCACTAACCCGCCATTATTATTTACGACTGGCAGGCGCCGTACGCCCTTGCTAGCCATCAGTTGAATAGTCTCGAACACGCCCGCACTATCCTTCACAACAGTGAGGTTTGCTACCATGATGTCGCCTGCGGTAATGACATTGCAGTCAAGCTCTGTTGCCACAATCTCTATGACCACGTCACGATCGGTCAGAATGCCGATAGGCACACACAGTCCTTTTCGATCTTCGACTACAACTACATCGCCTACATGGTACTGGCGCATGAGCATGGCTGCCTGCAGTACTGATGCATCACGCTGCACGGTGATGACTTCAGAATTACAAATTGCACCGATTGTCATAATGATTTCCTTTCTTAGTTAATTCTTCTTAAGATTAATTTTCTCAGCTACATAGATATCTCGCCGAGTCAGGGGCAGGTTCGGAAATCCATCTTGTCTTCGCTCAGCCAGTATCTGGTATATTCCCGTTGCGCCTTGCTCAAACTGTAAGGCACAGCCTGTCATATAAAGCCGCCAAACGCGATACGTATGCTCACCTACTATACGAATCGCTTCTTCACTTTTTTCGTCAAGACGGTTTACCCAATGGCGCAGTGTGAATGCATAGTGTGGCCGCAAGCCTTCTACATCAAAAATCTCAAAGTTTGCTTCCTCCATCCTAAGCTGAATATTGCTTACGGTATCTAATTCCCCGTCGGGGAATACATGCCGGTTGATGAATTGGGTTGCAACGCCGAGGTTCCAGCCCGGTTCAGCGGAAGTAATGCCATGGTTGAGAAATAGGCCGCCAGGTTTAAGCACCCGGTGCACAGTTGCAAAATAATCCGGCAGGTTTTTCAGGCCAACATGCTCAAACATGCCAATGCTGGACACTTTGTCATAGGTTGCTATAACGGGCAGGTCGCGGTAATTACGCATTTCTATGGTCACTTGACCTTCCAGACCTTGCCTTTTCACCTCTGCCGATGCATATTCAAACTGATTACGGCTCAGCGTAATGCCATGCGCATATACGCCATAATGCTTAGCTGCCCAACAGACTAAGGCCCCCCAGCCGCAACCAATATCAAGAAGCGATTCACCTGCCTGTAAACGTAATTTACGGCATATATGATCAAGCTTATTGCGCTGAGCAAGATCCAGGTCCTGCTCTGGGTTTTCAAAATAGGCACAGGAATACACCATTTTTTCATCCAGCCAAAGCTTGTAAAATTCATTGGAAACGTCGTAATGAAAGGCAATTGATTCAACGTCGTTTTGGCGCGCAACCTTGGTCATTTTTTTAGTCACAGACTGATACTGAGGAAGCTGCAGGATTTTTTGTTTACCTAAAGCAAGTGCACGGAATGCCAGCAACAGCTTCTCTTGTAAGGGTAGCCTTAAGTTTTCCAGATAATAGCGTAGGCCCATTGCCGCATTAAAATCACCGGTCACTTCAACCTTGCCATCAAAGTACGCCTCTGCTAAGCGAATCGGGTCACGGAATAGCACCAGATTACGCAGTACACTTGGATGCTGAATATTTAGGGTAAATGCTGGCAGGCCGTCACCGATTTGTAACATACTGCTATTCCAGAGGCATATGGTAAATGCGCCTTGATATTCTTTAAACAACCTACGCAGGATGTAGTGCGCCAAGTCAGCACCTTTTCCGTCTCGCATATGCCTGCCATTAGCTACTTGTGTTGTCATGATTTACCTCTGCTTGTTTGTGTATTTCTAACCAGCAGCACAGGCACAGGGCTTGTCCGTACTACAGTTTCGGCATCACTGCCCATGACCAAACGCTCAATACCTCGCAAACCATGTGTGCCCATTACGATCAAGTCTGCTGGCCATTCCTCAGCTTGGCTCAATACATACTTAGATATACGGCCCCCAATGACTTCTACCATTTTTGAGTCAGCCATCACACCTGCTTTGTACGCAGATTCTTCAGCCTTTTTCAGGACTTTTTTGCCATTGTTACGCAGAATGTCTGTGATATAGACCACATTCAAGTCCCCGTTTACATCTAGAATCGGAAAGTATGTATCAATCACATGTAAAAAT
>DIZU01000010.1:2385-5187 GCA_002429455.1 Methylotenera sp. UBA6020
ATCATTGCGTTCAGGCGTTTTAAGTTGCAGGAAAGTTAGCCAATATCACCGGTTTTTTCCGTAAAGTAGGTGCATCATCATTCTCTGGGTAGCCCAGAATGATTGGTGCAAGAACGGAAAATTCGTCTGGTAGCCTTAGTTTAGCTCGCACCTCTGGAGCCTTGAAAGCCGGCAGGGCACTGCCTATCACGCATGACCCCAAGCCCATGGAGCAAGCCGCCAACATCAAGTTTTCTGCAGCAAGCCAGCAGTCTGCCGTGATAAATGGTGCAGTTGTCTTGCCCGCAGATGAGGATGAGCGTACCAGCATCATAAAAAATATTAAAATCAGGACTATCATACATATCCACCATGTGATCAGAGTGTTTGGCACTATTTTCGGAACTGCTCAGGTGAGCCTCTGCCTCGGCAATAAACAGCGGTTTGGCTTTATCCGACAGATTTTGCAATAGCTGCCGATCCTGAATGACGATGAAAGCCCAGGGCTCTTGGTGAATTGCCGTAGGTGCATGTACGGCTGCCTCTAGTAAGCTGCTAATGACGGCTCGATCTACCTGCTGTGCACGATAACTGCGTACGGAGTGTCTTGCAAGTATCGCTTCAAAAATGGTCATTTCCACTTTAGGTAATGGCATAGCCCAATCATCCTCCCCCTCATGCTTTATTCCACATACTCCCATCCAAATACAGTAGCAAGAATGAGGTCATCAGGTAATCCGCGTGAACACGTATATTAAGGATCAAGCCCACTAAGAACTTAAGTGATGGAGAAGCCGGGTGCGTTTAATCCAGCAAGGATTTAACTGTGCAAACCACCCTCATGCGCAATTCGCGCTAGATCAAGCAGATTAATCGCCCCCGTTTTATGCATGATCTTGGATTTGTGAATCTCTACCGTGCGATGACTGATCCCCAAACGGCGTGCAATCTCTTTGTTGGGATAGCCCTGAATAGCCAGTGTCATTACATCCTGCTCACGATCTGTCAGATCAGTAAGCCGCGATAAGGCATCTTGATGACAGGAATTTTCCGTACATATTTTTTCAGATTCCCGAATAGCAGAGCGCACCGCGGACAAAAGCTTTTCACGTGTCACGGGTTTGGTCAGAAAATCCATTGCCCCAGCCTTGATTGCTCTGACACTCATCGGAATATCACCGTGTCCTGTAAGAAAAATAACCGGTAGCATAATGTTGCGCTTGGTAAGGGCTTCCTGAAGCTGCATGCCATCCATTCCCGGCATACGAACATCAATGATGATACAGCCAAATTTCTGTGGCTGACAGGTTGCGAGGAATGCCTCCGCGTCAGCAAAGGCACTCACTGCGATGTTCTCTTGCGAAATCATGAGCGTCAGTGAATCTCGTATTGCAGGATCGTCATCAACAATAAAAACGTTGGCATTAGAAGCACTCATGGCGCTAATGGCAACGTAAAGTGAAACGTGGCCCCCATGGTGTTGGGCTCTAGCCAGAGCAGCCCACCATTGGCTTCTATAAGTGCACGGCTAATGGCGAGCCCCATGCCTATGCCCCTGGTTTTTGTCGTAAAAAATGGCTCAAAAACACGTTTGGTTGTTTCTGGGTCAAGGCCTGGGCCATTATCCTGCACTGTGACATGCGCCATCTTTGCTCCGGCATTGGTTTGCACCGTGACAGTAATTGCTGAAGCGGCCGTTCCCGCTCCGCGCATGGCTTCAACCGCATTTCTTAGTAAATTCACCAGCACCTTTTGCACCTGAATGCGATTACCCAGAGCAGCTGGCATATTTTGTTCTAATTGAAGCTTCGGATTAAACCCGCCAAAGCCACTACTCCGTGCAATAGCCAGCGCCTCTTTAACAATGTCATTCAAGTCCAGACTTTCGGTAATCAAATCACCTTTTTGCAGAAATGCCAGTAACTCATGCAAGCTGCGCCCGGCACGTTGAGCCTGTTCTACACAACCTTCAAGCGCTCGTTTTAGTTTAACTGGATCTGCGGTATCGGTTTGCAACGCATGTAGGGCTACTTCGCTATAGGCGGAAATCGCGGCTAACGGTTGATTAAGCTCATGGGCAATTGCAGAGGCTGTACGTGCCGCCACTTGTTGAGTAAAGAGGGTTTCTGATTCAGTGCGCTGTTCCTGTAACTTTTTTTCATGAGTTTTCTGTTCAGTCACATCACGTACCACACCCACAAGTCGGGTCGCATGACCATCTTCAAAGTGCATCCGACCAACCGTGGCTATCCAGCGCTCAACACCGTCAATAGGGTTGGTGACGCGATACTCCGTGATATATTCGCCACTGCCGGCAGGGTCGACTGCATAGTCGATAGCAGCTTGCCTGCTCTCGAGATCATCGGCATGTATTACTGCCATGAACTTTTTATAAGTCACCGATTTGTCAGACTCTGCACCCCAAAGCTCACGCATACGTTCATCCCAATGAATGATTTTGCGTTTAGGGTCAAATTCAAACACACCTAGACCTGCTGCCTGCTTGGCCAATCGTAACCGTTCTTCGCTGATGACTAACGCTTCCTCAGCTTGGTGATGCCGATCAGCGATATAAAGTGTGGTTAGGATGTAAAGTTTACCTAGCACTTTCATCGGACTCAGGCTGATATTCACTGCCAGATTCTTACCGTCACGACGCAATGCAACCAGCACTCTACCGTCATCTATGGAGCGCTTTTCAGGCTTGCCGTAAAATGTATCTCGATAATGGTGATGACGATCGCGATATTGAGGTGGCATGAGCGCCTCTACTTCGAGATCAAGTTATTTCTTCTTGAGTATAATCAAGTAGTTGTAGCGCAA
>DIZU01000181.1 GCA_002429455.1 Methylotenera sp. UBA6020
ATTGCCAGCCTTGCTAACATGCTGCAACATGGGGCAATTCTTGATGATTGATTATGGTTTCGCTGCGTATGAGTACTACCATCCACAGCGCAATCTTGGAACGCTTATGTGCCACTATCAACATTATGCGCATACCGATCCATTGCTTAACATCGGTTTGCAAGACATCACCGCGCATGTCGATTTTACGAGTATTGCTCATGCTGGCGTCAACAATGGTTTAGAGTTAAGCGGTTTTTGCAGCCAAGCACAATTTTTAATGAATTGCGGCATTCTGGAAGTGATGTCACAAGTCTCGCCGCATGATATGGCACGCTATGCGCCGCTTGCCGCCGCCGCGCAAAAACTATTATCTCCAGCTGAAATGGGTGATTTATTCAAGGTAATCGCTTTTAGCAAAAACATAGAAGCACCTTTGCTCGGGTTCGTGAATGGCGATAAATCACACACCTTATAATCGGCAACATTCAAATTTGCGTCATTAAAGTATAATGGTGGTTATGACACAAGACATTAAAACTCAGCTAAATAGCCCGCAAGAAACTGCCAATGACGAAGATTTGAAAAATCGCCGCATTCGCAGTTTCGTACTGCGACAAGGCAGGCTCACTAAAGGGCAAGAACGCGCCCTGGAAACTGGGCTGCCAAGATTTGGTATCCCCTATGCCGAAAAACCATGTGATTTAAACCAGGTTTTTGACCGCGAAAGCTCGCCAAAAATACTGGAAATTGGTTTTGGCATGGGTGAAACTACCGCAAAAATTGCACAAACTTTACCTGATTGTGATTTCTTAGCCGCCGAAGTGCATACTCCTGGCGTGGGTGCATTACTTAAGCTGATTGAAGAGGAAGCGCTCACTAACATCCGTATCATTCAGCATGATGTAGTAGAGGTATTACAAAACATGCTGGCAGATGCGAGTTTGGATGGCGTGCATATTTTCTTTCCCGATCCTTGGCATAAGAAGCGGCATCACAAACGCAGGTTGATTCAAGCAGCGTTTGTAAAGTCGCTATGCAGCAAACTTAAAGTAGGCGGCTATTTGCATGTAGCCACCGATTGGCAGGAATATGCCGAGTGGGTGTTGGAAGTGTTGAATGCAGAACCGCAGTTGCAAAATACGGCCGAAAGTTATGCCGAGAAACCAAGCTATCGTCCGCTGACTAAGTTTGAAAATCGCGGGATTAAACTCGGGCATGGTGTTTGGGATATGGTGTTTACGCGGAAGTAAAATTTTAAACGCTATATTAAGACTTGTTAGCCTCGATTTCACTTCGTCTCATTGACGCTAGCTGGCTAATGGATTATGTCTCAGTCTTGGGGTAATAATTGCGGATTCCATACAATCTCCCACAGATGATTATCAGGGTCTTGAAAGTAACCGGCGTGTAACCACCCCAAAATGTTTCCTGAGCTGGCTTTACTAAAGCTGCACCAGCGTCTTTTGTCTGTTCCATAAGTGCATCACTTCCATCTTGGACGAGACGTTATGACCGAGGGTGAATTCAGTTGGGCATGGGCTGCTTGGTGGGATACCTGAATCGTGGGAAATACTACTACGAGGCCAAATGGCTAGTTTCAACCCTGCCTGCAAATCAAAAAAGCTACGGCTCCATGCTCGAACTCTTTGCCGAAGATACCTTCGGTAGGTAAGCCGAGGCCATCGCGGTAAAATCGAAGCGAGCGCTCTAAGTCGTCAACAGCTATGGTAATGACCGTAATTCGTGGTTTCATAAAAACAGTTTTTTAAAATTAAGCGCTTAAGTCATCTGACTCTTCCGCAAACAACCACTTGCCAATCACTTTCTCCGCTTCTTCAACTCCTTGCTTCTTTAAGCTAGAAAACAATTGTATGGTGCACTCGCTATGATAATGATTGCCCCATGTTTCAATCAGTTCTTTGCGCACACGGCTTAATGTTAAGCCAGCCTCACCGCGTGAGAGTTTGTCTGATTTGGTTAATAAAACATGCACAGGTTTGCCGCTTGGGCAAAACCAATCCAGCATTTGGCGGTCTAGGGGCGTGAGTGGATGGCGGCTATCCATGACCAACACCAAGCCGCCTAAACTTGAGCGTTCACTTAAATAACGGGCAAGTACGTTTTGCCAGTGCGCACGCATGGCTTCAGGTACCTTGGCGTAGCCATAACCTGGTAAATCGACTAAATGCCTATCGTTACCAAGAGTGAAGAAGTTGATAAGTTGCGTGCGGCCAGGTTGCTTGCTGACGAACGCTAGGCGGTTATGGTTGGCAAGCGTATTGAGCGCGCTGGATTTTCCGGCGTTAGAACGACCCGCAAAGGCGACCTCAATGCCGCTTGCTGGCGGCAAATCGCGTAGGTGATGGGCTGATATGTAAAAAGCAGCATTTTGAAACAAAGGCATTTGGAATCCAATTCTATTAGGTTGTCGCTGTTTGCTTGCGCATTATCGGGCTAAACACTATATAAACGACAATGTAAACAATAGTGAAAAATGCTATCACGATTAGGGGTTTTTCGCTAAAATAGTGAGTTAATTGATTGAATAATTTAGATTAGTCATCTTACCCGTAAGTAAATTCAAGATTTAGGAGCAGTAATGCAATTTCGTCATCTAATGAAGTTAAATTTAGCAGGATTAATGTTAAGTGTTGTGTTTAGCGTATCGGTACAGGCTGCGGTAGATGCTTCTGCAAAAAAAGCGGACGTCAAAGCTGTAGTGGCAGATAAAGTGGTTGAGAAAAACTCTGCGGAGAAGATTGTGAATACCGTGTGTGCCGCTTGCCACACACCCGATGGTAATAGCGTAATTACGCTGAATCCAAAATTAGCGGGTCAGCACCCTGAATACCTCGAAAAACAGTTGACGGAATTTAAGTCCGGCAAGCGTGCCAATGCGGTGATGTCTGGCATGGCGTCTACATTAAGTGATGACGACATAAAAAGCTTGGCCGCTTATTTTTCCAGTAAAAAACTCACCTTAGGCCAAGCAAAAACTAACGGCGCAGGCTCGCTAGGTGAAAAAATATATCGTGGTGGTATTGCTGCTACTAACGTACCTGCATGCGCGGCGTGTCATGGTGCTACTGGTGCCGGATTGCCAAAACAGTTTCCACGGATGGGTGGCCAGCATGCAGACTACGTTCAGGCACAATTGAAAAACTTCCGTACGGGTGAGCGTACCAATGCGCCGATGATGATGGCAATTGCGACTAAAATGACGGATGCTGAAATGGCGGCTGTAGCCGATTACATCCAGGGCTTACGCTAATCTATCTTGTCTATCATTAGGGTGGTGCAAGCTGCCCTAATGATATCCTCACTATTTATTTGGCAACTATCAGTATTTTTATATAGTCATAGCTGCACAGTTAAAATTACTTTCAAGCTTTGCCGACCTACTATTTTGAATGCTTAATACTTTGAATACCCAATATTTTGAATCCTAAACTATCATTATCTAAAAACATTTTTGACCTTATGAGCTCAATGCGTTTTGCTGTGAGCATGTTGAGTGTTCTCGGTATTGCATCAATTATCGGCACAGTGCTTAAGCAGAATGAGCCGTATGAAAATTACATCATCAAATTTGGCCAGTTCTGGTTCAGTTTTTTTGAAAGTTTAGGTCTTTACGACGTTTACCATAGCGGCTGGTTCTTATTAATTTTACTGTTTTTGATCACATCCTGCAGTCTTTGTATTTACCGCAATAGCCCGCTAATGATTAAAGAGTGGCGCGCTTTCAAAGAGCAGGCGACTGAAAAATCACTGAATGTTTTTAGTCACAGAGAAACCTACTCGGTCAACTTCACGCTAGAAAACAACAGTTTAGCCAACACCAAGCAGCAAATAGTCCGCTTTTTGAACGCTAAGGGTTTTAAGTACAAATTTAAAACAAAAGCGGATGGTAGCGAATTAATCGCTGCCAAAGCGGGTACTCACCAGCGTTTAGGCTATATTTTTACCCATACCGCCATGGTAGTGATCTTTTTTGGCGGCTTATTAGACGGGAATTTGCCGTTAAAAGTGCAAGAAATCTTAGGCAATAAGCGTATTGAGACGCAGGATATTCCAGAGTCTCAAGTACCCGCAATTAGTCGGCTAAGCACAAATAACCCATCATTCCGCGCGAACATGACGCTTCCAGAAGGCACAAGTGATAACGTGGCTTTTGTGCGTGTGCGTGACGGCTACTTGGTGCAAGACTTGCCATTTCGCATTGCTTTAAAAGATTTTCGTATTGAACATTATGCAACGGGTCAGCCTAAGTCGTTTGAAAGCGATATTGTGATTACTGATCCAGATCTTAAAACACCGCTCGCCAAAACCATCAGTGTCAATCATCCTCTCACTTATAAAGGTGTAGCGATTTATCAGTCGGACTTTCAGGATGGCGGAACCAAGCTTAATTTTAAGGTATGGAATTTATTTACTAAAGACCAGCAACCCCAAACACTGGATGGTGCTATTTTTCAAAAAGGCACGTTAGGGCAAGGCGCTGAGGCCTTTAAAGTTGAATATAACGACTTCCGAAAATTTAATATCATCAATTTGTCACCAGATGGCAAAGGCAAACCGCATAATGTAGGGCCAAATATCACCTACAAATTACGTGATACGCAAGGTCAAGCCAAAGAGTACGTCACTTATATGCAACCCATGCAAATAGATGGCAGGCACTATTTTATTTCTGGTATGCGTGAAACGGTGCAAGACGACTTTCATTACCTGCGTATTCCTGTCGATGAAGATTTGAGTATTAATGGCTTTATGAATTTTAGAGCTACTATGATGGACGCATCTAAATACCCGGAAATTGCGCATCGATTGGCACTAAGTGCCATAGCAAAGAATAAAGGCGTTGATAATAGAGATACGGCAGTAAAAAAACAGTTTGAAGATAGCGTAGTGCAGTTGATGGGCACTTTTGCACATGGTGGATATAACGAAGTGGCACAAGTAATAGAAAAAAATGTGCCAGAAAAAGAACGTGAAGTCGCTGCCAAAACTTATATCAAGATGATCAATCTTGCGGCGCTTGAAGCCTATAACCTGAGTTTAGAGGCAAATAAAAAGTCAACCTTAGTCAACAATGCCGAAACTGAAACGTTAATTCGAGATAGCTTGAACGGATTTAGTGACATGTTTTTTTACGGCACGCCGTATTATTTGCAGCTAGAAAAGTTTGATCTCAAAGAAGCCAGTGGTTTACAGTTAACAAAGTCACCTGGTGAAAAATGGGTTTATTTGGGCTCAGCCTTGCTGGTGCTAGGCATATTTTCCATGATGTATATTCGTGAGCGGCGTATTTGGCTTTTACTAAAACCTGCCAGCAATCAAGTGCTTTTTGCAATGTCGTCAAACCGCAAGAATTTAGATTTTGAACAAGAGTTTAGTTTATATCGCGAACAGCTTAAAAGCCTATTAGTGTGAGGATTTAACATGAATACCAACATAATAGATTACCAACCCAAATCTCTATTGCAACGGCTTAATTGGCAAGATTGGCTGTATGCATTGTTGCTAGTGGCAGGTGCAATATTTGCCTACAGCCAATACGCAAAATTTATGGACATCTACGAAGTGACGTTTTTGTTTGGTGCGGCAGCGGTATTTAGCTATATAGGCTGGCAGTGGAAAGCGATAGCTAGGTTAGTGTTAGGCGTGGCTGTTGTAAGCTTGTTTTCAATTAGTTTGTATCATGGTGATCAAGCCCGGGCTACACAGGCATTTCTGCTGAAATTTTTAATTTCTAGCCAATCTGCCATTATGTGGATGAATGTATTGTTTGTGTTAGCGATGGTTACCTACTGGTTTGCCATGTACAAACGTTCTGAATTTACAGGGAAAGTAGCCTCAGCATTGACTTGGAGTGCTGTCTTAATGGGCTTTGTAGGCCTAATGGTGCGTTGGTATGAGTCATATTTAATCGCACCAGAAGTTGGTCACATTCCAATTAGCAATCTGTATGAAGTGTTTATTTTGTTTTGCCTGATTACCGCTTTGCTCTATTTGCATTACGAGCAACGTTTTAATACTAAACAACTGGGTGGCTTTGTACTGCTTGTCATCAATGCGGCAGTTGGTTTTATTCTTTGGTATACATTTGATCGTCATGCCAACAATATTCAGCCATTAGTACCAGCGCTACAAAGTTATTGGATGAAAATACATGTGCCGGCCAACTTTATCGGTTACGGTTCTTTTTCATTAGCGGCCATGGTCTCTAGCGCTTATTTGCTTGCGAAAAATGGTGTATTAGCGTCACGCTTACCGAGTTTGGACGTATTAGATGACCTGATGTATAAATCCATTGCAGTGGGTTTTGCATTTTTTACGATTGCGACTATTTTAGGTGCAATTTGGGCAGCTGAAGCGTGGGGCGGCTATTGGAGTTGGGACCCTAAAGAAACTTGGGCACTCATTGTTTGGCTTAACTATGCTGCATGGTTGCACTTACGCATGGTGAAAGGTTTGCGCGGCCCAGTGCTGGCATGGTGGGCGCTTATTGGTTTAATCGTCACAACCTTTGCATTTTTAGGCGTGAATATGTTTTTGAGTGGCTTGCATTCATATGGTACGCTGTAAGCAATTGGAGTAAAAAAACGGCTTTAGGCCGCTTTTTTATTGTGTAAAGTAATCGGTTGTAATTGATCGCTTTAATTATCTATAGTGGAAGCAATCATCTCTAGCCTAAAGCGTACCTCGCCATCGCGATTTTCAGCTAGGCTTAAATGGTAACCCGCCTGTCTAGCTTGCTGGGCTACATGGTAAAGTCCAACACCTAAGCCATTCTTCGAGCTAACGTGTGACTTAAACAATCGTTCAGCGACATCTGTAGGCACAGCAGAGCCAGTATCAGACACTTCTATACGCAAATTTTGCGATGGCATTAAAGTCACTTTGATGAGCGTATTGGCCACTAATTTTGCTTTTTCTAAGGCATTCTGTAGCAAGTTATCCACTACGCTATTGAGCATTTCGGAGTCAATATCGGCCTTGGGTAAGTTGGCTGGTGTTTCAAATTGCATTTGATGATGCGTGTTGAGCTGTTTGAAGCTTTTCCACCAAGTGGCCACTTTTGCCTGATGTTTTTTCTCCATGTTTGGGCGTTCAAGTTTGGTTAGCGTGTTAGCCAGGCGTTGGTTTAGCCTTGGTAATTGTTTTTTAACCAGCTCAATTAGTCTTGTATCGTCATTTGCATCATTGTTTGTATTATGGTTCTGTTCAGCCGCCGCAGATAAAGCCCCCAGTGATTGCAGAATATTCTTGATGTCATGGGTGAGCCGTGACCCGGTTTCATAAAACGTTTGCATATAAGTGTTTTGGCTAATGGTTTCTTCACGACGTTTTGTTTCATAAAACTCGCCTAAAATCTGTGTTAACAACTGAACATGTAGATACATGGCAGGAGTAAACTGCCAGCGCGAGTAAAGGGTTAAATGCAGTTATTGGAAAGTAAAGGTGGAAATAAATGGAGTAGCCTGTCCAATCTGATGTTCGAACTTTTCAAGTTTCCACCTTAGTCCGCTTACCCAGTTGAGCGCTGCTAACTCTAGCATTGCTGCTTGCAAAAAATTATCTGCAGTTGGTTCATCCTCTGCATGCATTGCGATTTTTCTTATCCACTGCTCAAAAGGCAAGCCCAGGCTTAATAAATAGCGCGACATCAACAGCTCTAAGCCAGAAAACGTCGCGCTTGGGTTCCATAACCAGCTAAGGGCGACCAAGGTTGCAGCCAAACCAAGCACGACAGCAATGAGTAATTTAATGTAGTGGACTTGCCAAACAACCCCAATTGCAAAGCTGCCTAGTACAACGATTAAGGTGAGAAAAAAGATTAAAAGGGTATAAAAAAAGTCGATATTCGGCGTTTGTGGCTCAGATTTGTTTCTGGCAGATAAGAATAAAATTGCAAGAGGTAGGGTCGGTAAAAAGTAAATGAGTAAAAATTTAGCAGCTGCCAAATCATCGTTCGCATTTAGTAGTTTTGGTACCACCCATAATAACAGTATGGCTAGTAGGTAGGTGGCGGCAAGAATGTAGGGTAATCTTGAGCGGTCAGCCTCACTAGAAAAAACACGTCCGCCAATCAATGCAAACAAACCCGCAAGCCAAAAAGCAGTAATCCACCAATTCATATATGACATCGCAAAACCTGCACCAATTACAATGATGAGTGCTGCTTGCCATGACAATTTCTTGGTTTGCCGCATGACAGGTTGCCACAATAAAAAGAAGCCGTAATGACATAAAAATAATGCACTGTGCAGATAATTTACATCACCCCAAATTAGCAGTGCATGTAAAGACAAAATCATTAATGCCATCAAGCGATCAGAATCATTAAGTACATGACGATAAAATTTGAACAGTGTTGGCATTGACTATTGACTCATGAGTTAATGAAAAATGTTTTAATCTGTATGGTATTGTATTATTAGCCGTAAAAAATTATACGTGCATAGGTAACGTTAAAATTTGAACATAATTGTCGGATTTTTGACAATTGATAGGCAATTTTTTCTAAACTCTTATAGAATGCCTACAAAAATAATATCAAATAATGTCCAAGTGCAGTTGGTATGGGTTTTGCATATCAAATGCTGATATCTGAGCATTTGATTTTAGTAAGATGCTTTTCGTACACACGGGTCGGGGAACTAAATGAAAAAACAACAAACAGGCTTTACGTTGATTGAGCTGGCGATTGTACTAGTCATTATCGGCTTGCTCTTAGGCGGCGTATTAAAAGGCCAGGAATTGATTAATAGTGCTAAAGTAAAAAATATGGCCGCAGACTTTAGAAATGTACCAGTTTATATTTATGGGTATCAAGATAAGTTTAAAGCATTACCTGGAGATGATGCTAATGCAGTCGCTCATGTTGGATCAGTAGCTTCAGGAGATGGCGATGGTAAAATTGAAGGCGCATGGAACACTACTACAGTTGGTGATGAGGCGGCAAAGTTTTGGGAGCATATTCGTTTAGCTGGACTAGCCCCGGGTAGTACGGTCATTACAGGAGCAACGTCAACCTCAGGATTTTATCCAACAAACGCTGATGGAGGCCGTATTGGAGTTACTAGCCAAATACCTATCACAGCGCTGCCAGGGGCATATTTCATGTGTTCAGGCGGTATTTTAGGTAAATATGCCAAACAGTTGGACTTAACAATTGATGATGGTACTCCTAACGGTGGTTCATTAAGAGCAACGACTGAAACAGCTTTTCCGACCGCAGGAGCAGCGGCTGCTACTGTTTGGGTAGATAGTGACTCCTATACCGTCTGTATGGGTTTTTAATAAAAGTGTGTTTTACTAAAGGCCCGCCAAGTGCGGGTTTTTTACATT
>DIZU01000128.1 GCA_002429455.1 Methylotenera sp. UBA6020
AGTTGGCGCGTAAATAGGGTGATGTCTTTATCCGAGACCTTCCCTTTACTAACGAAGCTACTCTGTTTTTTAACTTTTACGACAGTAATGCCTTGACGGCGTAAGGTGGCATTGACAAACGCGTCACCATTCGCTTTCATCTCACCTTTGATCAGTTTGCCTTTTTTATCTTTACCTTCCCAAATGTATGTAGCCTCTTTTGTGGCTTTAGCATTAGCGGCCATGGTCATTCCCTATATTGGTTAGTATGCCAATGTTGTTTAGAACATTGGCCAGCAAAATTATTCCAGGATTATTCATTGGTACAAGCTTCTATCTCTTCAATCGAGGTTAGTCCTTGCTTTACTTTGAGCAAGCCGGATTGGCGTAGATCTTTTACGCCCTCAAGTTTTGCTTGGTCTGCAATATCATGTGCCGTGCCATTTTTCATAATAATACGACTAATGGCATCGGTAATTGGCATCACTTGGTAAATACCCACACGGCCTTTGTAGCCGTTATTGCACATTTCACAGCCACCTTCTTTGGGACCATATAACTGCCAGGTGCCATCTAAATCTTCATCGGTAAACCCTACACCAAGTAACGCTTCTTTTGGTATGTCCATAGGCACTTTACAACTTTTACATAAACGCCTGGCTAAGCGTTGCGCAGTAATCAGTGACACGGCCGAGGCGATATTGAATGGGGCTACTCCCATATTGAGCAGGCGCGTCAGGGTGGATGGTGCATCGTTAGTGTGTAGCGTTGAAAGCACCATGTGGCCAGTAGATGCGGCCTTGATCGCCATGTCTGCGGTTTCTAGGTCACGAATCTCACCAATCATGATAATGTCCGGATCCTGCCGTAAAAATGATTTTAACGCGGCGGCGAAGGTAAGTCCTTGTTTGTCATTGACGTTCACTTGATTGATGCCAGCCAGCGGGATTTCGCAAGGATCTTCTGCTGTCGCGATGTTGACGCCAGGGTTGTTTAAGATATTCAGGCAAGTATAAAGCGACACGGTTTTACCTGAGCCAGTTGGACCAGTTACCAGTACAAGCCCATAAGGCCGACTGACCGCATTTAATAAGGCCTCTTTTTGTGCCGGTTCATAGCCTAAGGCCTCAATGCCGAGTGTGGCACTGGTTGGATCTAGAATCCGCATGACGATTTTTTCACCATGGATGAGCGGTAAAGTACTTACCCTAAAATCAATGGTACGTGTTTTGGATAACACCAGTTTCATCCGGCCATCTTGCGGTATACGTTTCTCGGAGATATCCATACTGGAAATCACTTTAATACGAGAGGCCAGTTTTTCTTTGATGGCGAGAGGTGGCTGAGTAATCTCTCGTAGGATGCCATCTACGCGATAACGAACACGGTAGAATTTTTCATAAGGCTCAAAATGCAAGTCAGAGGCACCCATGTTAATGGCATCCAGCAACATTTTATTTAAAAACTTAACAACAGGCGCATCATCAACTTCTTGGGTTTGTGGTGTATCTTCTAACGCTTGCTCATCATCGCCACCTAAATCATAATCATCATCTACCATTAACGATTTCATACTGGTATCACTGGTTTCTATAATTTTATCTATCCAGCGACCAAGTTTGTCATCCTCAACGACCACCGGGACCAAAGCCATGCCCATTTGGAATTGGACGCTATCTAGAGCGTGCAAATTTGTGGGGTCTGAAACCGCAACAAAGAGAACGTTGTTGCGTACTTGCAACGCCATCACCCGGTTGGACTGCATTAATTTGGCATCAATTTTCTTGTTCGGCAGGTGAATAGCATCAAATGCATCCAAGTTAAAATAAGGGAAGCCGAATGCTTTTGCCGAAGTTTCGGCAATCACTTGCGCACTTAATTTCCTGCTTTGAACAAGTTGCGTAATAAACGGGGCTTTAACAGTTTGTGCTTGCGTTTGAATCGCATGAGCTTCATCTTCAGAAAGTAATTTTTCCTGGATTAAAGTGCGGGCAAGGCCGCTCAGTTTGTTTGATGGAGTTGCAATGGCCATAGAAATTACATTTAATTAGCGTGAAAGCTTTTCCCAATTGTTTTTTTATCAAACTAATAATGCCCTTAAGACTTTTTTTTGTAAAGACTTTACGCATTTTTTGCTATAAAAATCAGTTGACACTTGCATCAAAACCCCGGTATTTGCATGAAAGTGCATCAGTTAACCAAAAAAACATCTTGACATTTAAAAGTATCCAAATTATAAATATATTTAAGGTGTTTGAGTTCGAGTTTTTTGTAGCCTGCTTTAATTTAGTTACTGCGACTTCTGTTCTTGAAACAAACTTTTTGGGACGCCCCCCTTAGCATTATGAAGGATGTATGAAATGGCAACAGGTACCGTAAAATGGTTTAACGACTCTAAAGGTTTCGGCTTTATTACTCCAGATGATGGTGGTGACGATTTGTTCGCGCACTTCTCTGCGATTGTAGAGGCCGGTTACAAAAGCCTTAAAGAAGGTCAACGTGTTAGTTTTGAATTGACCGAAGGTCCAAAAGGCAAACAAGCGTCAAATATTCAAAAGGCTTAAGTCTTTTATTGGTCAATATAGGCCAAGTATCTTTATCAAGGTTCCTTGATAAAGATTAAGTACTTTTAGGATATACAATATAATTTAATGGCTCGTAAGCAATTGCGAGCCATTTTTTTATAGGCTGATGTTTCGATTGAGTATTTTCTCAATCACTTTTTGTGGAGATGCGTCGGGGTAATCTAATTGATCCGGAGGTAAGTGTAGCGTCTGCTCCATCATATATTGCCCAGATAATACCGCATGTAATACTTGGTCTGAATATACGATCCAGGTTGAGTTAGCCGAAAACTCAAAGGTCATCTGCGGGGCGTTATGTTGGTAATCTGCATCAGCTTTGATTAAATCATGTAAATGCAACATGGTATGGTCATATTCGCCCCGATAAGATTTAGTGATGCTTAACAGATGAAGTAATTTAGCTTGGGTTCTGCTGTAACGCGGTACTTTGTGGATAAACTTTTTTGCCATTTCAGAAAATGGTTCGCCTATTTTCCAAACACGTGGTTTGCCATATGGGTTTACATTGGTAAATACGCGTAAAATACGTTCACCTTGTGTAGGTTTTGAGGGAAACGCATCCGCGTGTAGTCGGCTATCGTCTTTCCGCCAGCTGGTTTTTCTGCCTGAGGCTTCAATACATCTTAAGCTGGTATTTGCCGGTTTTGCATGGTTGGCATAAGAGGGCAGCAAGTGCGAAATGAGCTGTTGTGTGCCTGTTGCATAACGTTCAATCAAGGCGCTCATTGCCATTAGGTCATCTGCGTTGCCTTTCGCACCGCGAATGGTGCGGTCATTACCTCGTAAGTAAATATTTTTTGCTTTACCATCTGACCAATCTGGCGATAGAAAACGTTTTTCATCAGGCGATAAACTAAAGCCTAAATTGGGTAAAAACAAAACCCCACCATGTTCCAAATGCTCGGTATAGCTTTGCTGTTCTGTGGCAGATGCTCTAGCTGTGAAGCTATCGTAAGGCAAAGTAATGATAGGGGTTTTGAAAGTGGCCATTTTTATCACATATTTTTAATGATTTCATCGCCAAATTCGGCAGTGCCCACTTGCGTAGCACCTTCCATTTCGCTTGAAAAGTCGCTGGTGACACGTTTGGCTATAATCGCTTTTGCAACGCCGTTAAGTACCAAGTCAGCAGCTTCCACCCAGCCTAAATGACGTAACATCATTTCAGCAGAGAGAATGATCGAGCTCGGGTTGGCAATGTTTTTACCGGCGATTTTAGGCGCGGTGCCATGCGTGGCTTCAAACATGGCCACGGTGTCACTTAAATTAGC
>DIZU01000058.1:0-31063 GCA_002429455.1 Methylotenera sp. UBA6020
CAGCGGACGTATCGCTGCGCGCACATAAGCACCATCATTGCCTGAGTTACCGCTACCCGTCTCGGTGAACAGCATCAAACCCACTCGGAATTTATCTGCAGGTAATACATTCACAACGGAGGCTAGTGCGGCCATTTCATTGGTAAACGCGGTATTCCAGTTCGCTGTGTTATCCAGAACAATCAGCACATTGGGGACATCGGTGACACTAGGTGGAGCGCCAATAAACAAATCAACGTCTTCTGCCTTGGCAGACAGATAAAAGGCCAGTAATGTGCCTATGAGTAAACTTTTAAGAAGTTGATTTTTCATGATAATTTCCAATCACTTTGATTTATCAGGGTAGCGACGGACCAGAACAGACAGCGTCTTTTTGGGCTTGCGTGAGCAATACCCGTGCGCCAGCCCGTACCGTTGTTTTAGCGCCAGTTTTAGGGTCATCCACTGTGGCTTCGATATCCCATAGCGTATTCCAGCTATCTGATGGCATTTGAAGGCTTATACTACTAGGAGCAACAATGGTCTCCTTTGATGCGCGTATGCAATCGGGTTTGGCAATTTGAACCACATAATCCGTTATGCCGTCATTATTGAAATCCACATTGATTTCCTCAGCGGCTGGCGCATTAGTGAAAGGCGAGCTTAAAACCTGCTCAATGGCCTGATTAGCAGCGGCAACCGCTTCATCTTTTGCCTGCATATTCCCTACTGACTTTAGGTTAGTATTGCTAAGCGTGAACGCCGTGGTGACCATCAGCGTAATAAGCACTAGCAAAATGAGACTGATAAACAAAGTGACGCCACGCTGAGCATGACGAGATACAGGCATACTCACGGTGGCGTTTCCCTTCTAGCAGAGATATTATTCAGGCGTACGGTGGTAGAAAAAACATGCCGTTTGTAACCATCGTTATAAGGGCCCAGGGTGGTGCTACCTAAAGCGTAAGTTTTATTATCGGTATAACCCGCAGTAATTTTGTCGGCACGGGCCAATACATAAAGCTTGACCGCTACCGTATTAGCCAGTTGATCCGCTGTGCAAGGTACCGCATCGGTGCATTTTACAAATGCACCATCTGGGACGCCATCGCCACGATTGGTTGGAGAGGTCAGGTTTTTGGTATCTGCCCAAGTAATGGCTGCTGTGTACGAATTAGCAGCGTTGGTAATAATGTTGTTACCACTATCGCTAATGCTATCAATACCTAACTCCACTTTAAAACCTTCAACCCCCTCAATCAGGGGCACTGCAGCTTGATGTGCAAGCGTACCACCGGCAAGATCAAACTGAGAAAGCATCAGGGTTGGAATACCATCGCCAACGGTAGTTGCATAATCACGTACATAATAGATATTGGAAATGAATTTACGCTTTTCTGCAACCGTCGTGCAGTCTCTCTTATGAAAAAGATTAAACCCAGTGGTGCCTAACAAATAGCCGAACCCAAAAGTATACTTCGACGTCAGATCTGGCATCGGTGTTGCCCAAGGCAGAGCGGGTGCTGGTGCCAGCGTTGCTATCTTGGTGCTGCCATCATAAGCACTAATTAAGCGTGTTTGACCCGCCCCTGGACCCGATAGAATACGAATGGTGAGACCTTTATAAAAGTCATTAGTAGTTGACGAGAATGTGTCCAAAGTGATGGTAGTGGCCGTAACTCCCCGCACGGTAGAGGAAATTTCATCTTCGCAAAGCGATGACTGAAAATAAAGCTTGCCCGCGGTATCGGCTTCACAGTTGCCAGCACCAGGTACGCACAGTTCCACATGACGAACCACCAGTACATCGGTATTGGCTTTTTTGTTAGTCGCCAAGTTGGTCACACAGCCAGTACCTGATGGGGGGGTGTCGCCGTAGACCTGAACAGGAATACCAATAAGATTAGTAATGTCGTTAGCTGTCCATGGAGTTGAATAGGCTAAACATGGGTTAGTAAGTGGATCCGTGGGGACATCTGCAGGCGCTACTGCGTTTGGCGGTATTGCTGGCAATGTCAGGTCATCAAACTGAGGAACAAAAGACCCCCAAAATCCAGCGTGGCTAATATCATCTTGTAGTAACTGTATGGTAAAGCGGCCATTCTCAATCTGACTATTGGTCTTGGCCATTTCATCATTGGTGCGGTTAACTTTAACAAATAGCGCAATTAGCGTAGTCGTAATGAGCAAACCAATGGCAATGGCAATCATCAGTTCAGTCAAGCTAAAACCAGCCTGTAAGGTTGAAATCCGAGCGTGCGCCTTTGGTTTAGCGTCTAGGCTATTACAATGGTTAATAGTTTTCATGTGAGTGTCGCAATACTAACAATAGCCGTAATAGCCCGGCGACAAAGGTCGTTGATGCAGTTAGCGCCAGCCGCAGAACTGTCATACAGGTTTTGACCACATGCTACGCTTGCCGGCGGTGCTGAAATAGGCACCAGGCCCTGCCAAGTGACAGTCACCATATATTGGCCGTCGCCTATGCTTTCTACGCAACCACGGCCACCAATCATAGTGCCTACCTTATTGGCACCTGAAGTTTCAGCTGCACCTTGCAGTGCGCCACACCACTCACTCCTATCTCGCTCTTGTGGTGTTGATGTAGCTGTAGCCATGGGGCAGGTCATTCCAGCCCCAAGCGGGGTCGCGGTCACGTAACTCGCTGCATCGTTACGGTTAGTGGCGATACGGCTAGTCATATCATTTAACAATATCAAGGCCTGTGCACGCTGATAAGATTCCATTTCAGATGATTGCAAGCGCATCTGCAGCCCCGCTAACCCTAGTAGACCTATAGCAAGAATTACAATGGTAATCAGCACTTCCAACAGTGCTACACCACGTTGAACATCTCTTGAGGATGTAAGCGGCATGATTACCATTTATCTGGCGGGGCTTTAGCCCCTGCACTATCAAGTGTAATTACACCGTCAGTCGCTTGAGAACCTGTTGGTGTAAAAGTGATAATATAGGTTGGTGGTGTCTTAGTATTATCTGGTTCAACTTTATAGGTATATTTAGCACTAACCTCAGTTGGCAGTGCATAGCTGGCTGCAAGCGCATCTGTATCAACATAAGCGCGATCAGCAAGCAAAAACTGCTGTTCCCGATTAGCAATATCCATCATTTGAGATTGTGCAGCAGCACGATTACCACGAATGATATATTGCAGATAATTAGGTAAGGCAATCGCTGTAAGAATGCCGATGATTGCGACTGTAATCATCAATTCAATCAGCGTAAATCCTTGATTAAAACTTATGGCTTTAGTTTGCATGCTTTGTTCCTTTTACCTGAATTGTATTATGCAAAAAAATAATTGCGAAATCTAGCGCTTGCTGACAATCGGTAATTGCTGTCCGATAAGCGGTAATCTGTGTTAGCCACAGAGTTTACGTGGTCTCTTGTGTTAAAATTATTTATCAAATAATTTCTGGGAATTATATAGTGATGCGTACACTTTTAATCATCGTAACAATGGCGATGCTTTTGACTGCTTGCGGAACTAAAGGCCGCCTTTACATTCCTGAACAACAATATCCACAACCAACGCCTGCAAAAAGCAATTGAATTCAATTGCGACTAACCAATTTTATATTCCATTTTATTAAGTTACCACTGTGAACTCCTTTAAGCTCAAAAACACCATCCTACATGCCGAAAACGTAGCCCTTAATCAAATCGCCAGTGAATTTGGTACACCTTGCTATGTATATTCTAAAGCTGCACTCACGCTGGCCTTTGAGCGTTTTAGTGCAGGTTTTATCGGCACCAATCACTTGGTGTGTTTTGCGGTAAAAGCCAACCCTAGCCTCGCTATTTTGAATCTATTTGCCAGCCTTGGTGCTGGCTTTGATATTGTTTCTGGCGGCGAACTTGCCCGCGTATTAGCGGCTGGTGGTGACCCACAAAAAATCGTGTTCTCAGGGGTGGGTAAAACTGAGGCGGAAATGCAAGCTGCATTAAATGCAGGCATTTTTTGCTTTAATGTGGAATCAGCCAGCGAATTAACGCGCCTTAATAAAGTGGCAGCAGCCATGGGTAAAATAGCGCCTGTTTCACTCCGTGTTAATCCCAATGTAGATGCAAAAACACACCCTTATATTTCTACTGGCTTAAAAAATAATAAATTTGGTGTGGCGTATGAAGATGCGCTCAACATCTATCTGCAAGCAGCGGTGATGACCAATATTGCAATACATGGTGTTGATTGCCACATTGGCTCACAGATTACTGAGTTATCGCCATTTTTAGATGCATTTGACCGGGTATTATCGCTAGTAGACGCGTTGGAACAACAAGGCATTTCAATTCAACACATTGATGCGGGTGGCGGCATTGGCATTTGTTACAGCGATGAAACACCGCCTGAGTTTAATGTCTATGCTAGCGCAATGCGCGCCAAACTAGGTGATCGCAACATCAAACTGGTATTTGAACCAGGCCGCGCATTAGTGGGCAACGCGGGTGTTTTACTGACAAAAGTAGAGTACCTAAAACCTACTGAAGCGAAAAATTTTGCCATTGTAGATGCAGCCATGAACGACCTGATGCGTCCTGCGCTTTATGACGCTTATCATGACATTAAAGCGGTACAACCACGCGATGATGAATCTCATGCGCTCATCTATGAAATAGTGGGGCCAGTGTGTGAAAGTGGTGACTTTTTAGGCCACGATAGAACGCTGGCATTAAAAGAAGGCGATTTGCTGGCAATTATGTCTGCCGGTGCTTATGGCATGAGCATGGCAAGCAACTACAACACCAGACCTCGCGCAGCTGAGGTGATGGTGGATGATGACCAATGCCATTTAATTAGAAGGCGTGAACTGATTGCAGATTTATTTGCTTTAGAAAATACGCTACCAAACGTTTAAGCCAATCTGCTACAACCCCAAAAACAAAAGTTGCACAGTTATTCAACTGAGAGTAGATTTATGCATCAGTAAGTTTTAAAACTTGCTGATGCACTTATTTTAATAATGCACTTTAATATTGCAGATGAGGGGAAGAAATGAGAAAGCTTTTATTAGGTTTACTGTTTGCTTTTGCTTTTAATGCTGTACCTGTTGCTTACGCTGATGAGTCACTTCCAGAAATTGCACCTGTAGACGAGCCCGCAATGCCCGCTTTAGATGCGCCAGCAACTGAATAAATATTCAAATTGCCAATCAATTGAATACTAGTCAAAAATCACCGTTTTGTTCGCATAAAGTAAAATACGATTTTCAATATGCCAGCGCACGGCTTTTGAAAGTACGATACGCTCCAGATCGCGGCCTTTTTGAATTAAATCTTCCACCTGATCGCGATGCGATATGCGGTCAATATCTTGCTCAATAATTGGGCCTTCATCCAGCACCTCAGTCACATAATGACCCGTTGCACCAATGAGTTTAACACCCCGTTCAAAAGCCCGATGGTAGGGCCGGGCGCCGATAAATGCCGGCAGAAACGAGTGATGAATATTGATAATCTGCTTAGGATAACGCGCCACAAAGTCTGGTGACAAAATTTGCATATAGCGGGCTAAGACAATCAAATCAATTTCATACTGCGCAAACAAAGCAAACTGTTCTGCTTCCGCTGCCGGTTTATTATCTTTATTCACCACAATATGATGGAAGTCGACACCATAGAATTTCGCCAGCGCCTCGGTTTCACGATGATTGCTAATAATGAGTGGTATATCACACACCAACTCACCGTTTTTATGACGATGCAACAAATCAGCTAAACAATGGTCATATTGCGACACCATAATCGCTACGCGCAATGGTTTTTGTGAGAGTTTGAGCTGCCACTCCATACTAAAGCGATTCGCGATTTCTGAAAAATGTTGCTCAAAATCAGATGGAAGGAGTGAAAATCCCGCGAGATCCCACTCAACACGCATCAAAAATAGATTATTTTCAGCGTCCTGGTGTTGATCTGCATGCAAAATATTAGCATTGTGCTGATACAAAAAATCCGCGATTGCCGCGACAATGCCTTTGCTGTCTGGGCAGGTGATTAACAGTGTCGCCGTGTTTTTAACTACAATTTTTTTAGCAGCAGTATTGTTCATGTTTTAAGCATGCTTGAATTTTAAGCATATCCGAATTTAGGTTAATATACGCATTATACCTTGAGGGCGTCTCTAAAAATTCAAGTTTTTAAGCCAGACAAGGCGCGAGTAAAAAATTACGACGACGCATATGTTTGATATGTAAGAAGTAATTTTTTATGAGCAACGCAATATGGCAACAAAAGTTGAGTTTTTAAAGATGTCCTTGAGTCAATTTTTATGAATGAAAAGTGTGTATGGTAGATAGTCAATCCGCAGATATTTTGTTAGCAAACCCGCGCGGCTTTTGTGCGGGTGTCGATCGTGCCATTATTATTGTTGAGCAGGCATTAGAAAAATTTGGTGCGCCGATATACGTGCGCCACGAAGTAGTACATAACAAATTTGTGGTGGATGAATTACGCGCCAAAGGTGCAGTATTTGTCGAAGAGCTAGATGAAATCCCTACCGGCAGTACCGTGATTTTTAGCGCACATGGTGTTTCAAAAGCCATTCGTGCCGAAGCTGATGCACGCGGCTTAATTGCATTTGATGCGACTTGCCCATTGGTGACAAAAGTACATATTGAAGTGGCTAAAATGCGTGCCGCCGACATGGAAATCATCATGATTGGCCATAAAGGGCATCCCGAAGTAGAGGGAACTATGGGTCAAGTTGAGGGAAACCAAATTGAAGGAGCTCAGGAAAATTCAGGCATGTATTTGGTGGAAACCCCTGAAGATGTCGCTAGTTTAACGGTAAAAGATCCACTCAAACTGGCCTTTGTGACGCAAACCACACTTTCTATAGATGATGCAACTTTGGTCATTAACGCGTTAAAGGCAAAATTTCCAAAAATTAATGCACCTAAAAGTGATGACATTTGTTATGCGACACAAAATCGCCAAGATGCAGTCAAAATCATGGCAAAAAACTGCGACTTAGTGATTATCGTCGGCTCACCCAATAGCTCCAACTCAAATCGCTTACGCGAAGTGGCTGAACACCAAGGCATTGAAGCTTACATGATTGATAACGCAAGCCTGCTTAAACCCGAATGGCTAGCTGGAAAAAAACATATTGGCGTTTCAGCAGGTGCCTCAGCCCCAGAGATACTGGTCCAGGAAGTGATTGCCAAATTACAGCAACTTGGTGCAAATCACGTGCAAGAATTACAAGGGGTTGTAGAGAGTGTGGTTTTTCAACTCCCCAGAAATTTAACCAACGCAACAAGTAGTGCAAAAAATTTAAACAGTACAAAAACTGTTTAGCTCCAATGAAGTCCAATGAGCTAACGGTACAATAATGTCCAAAACCCCAATTTCAGCATTAGTCCTGATTCACACCACTGATCTACAAGTACTGATTATGGAGCGTACTGATAAAAAAGGATTTTGGCAATCGGTGACAGGCAGTTTAGAAAACGGTGAAACACCACTGCAAGCCGCGATTCGTGAAGTGCATGAAGAAACTGGTTTAGATGCGACTCAATATGATTTACAAGATTGGCAAACATCAAATGTGTACGAAATTTATCCACATTGGCGGCATCGTTACGCACCAGGCATCACACAGAACACAGAACACCTATTTGGCTTAACCCTGCCAAAACCGTTACCAATAAAATTAGCGCCGGATGAGCATGTACAATACGAATGGGTGGATTGGCGAGAAGCGGCGAAACGAGTTTTTTCATGGACCAACGTGGACGCCTTGCGCAAATTAGGTGAACGTCACGGCTTAAAGTTGTAAAATGTTACCCTGAAGTTAAAAAAACTCATCAAGTAAAAACTATGCAAACACAGACTATTCCAAAGAAATCAGCTCAAAGTATCCCGATTAAATTTGAGCGTTTTCAGGCGGCTGACGATGCTGACTGTCAGCGGCGCATTATTGCGGCCAAAGAAAAGTTAGGCAAACGCCTGGTGATTTTGGGCCACCATTACCAAAATGAAGGTGTGTATCGCCATGCCGATTACACGGGAGATTCGTTAAAACTATCTCGCTACACTGAGAATCTGGATGCTGAATATATAGTGTTCTTAGGCGTGCATTTTATGGCCGAAGTGGCCGACATTTTAAGTCGCCCAGATCAAATTGTTATCCTGCCGGACCTGGCGGCCGGCTGTTCAATGGCCGATATGGCGAACCTGGCTAAAGTGGAGCGCAGCTATCGTGAACTGAATAAAGTCCTGAATTTTGATACCGAAATTACGCCGGTTACCTACATTAACTCCGCCGCCGACCTGAAAACGTTTTGTGGCGAACATGGCGGCATTGTTTGTACCAGCACCAATGCGACTAAGATTATTGAATGGGGCTTTGCCCAGCGTGAAAAAGTACTGTTCTTTCCAGACCAAAATCTCGGCAGATGGTCTGGACATAAAATGGGCATTCCGCTAGAGCAAATGCCGATCTGGGATCCCGATCAACCGATGGGCGGTTTAACCGAAGAGCAAATCAAAAATGCAAAAATCCTGTTATGGAAAGGACATTGCGCAGTCCATCAAATGTTTCGCCTGCAAAACATCACCAAATTCCGTGCAGAACATCCTGATGGCTTTGTGATATCGCACCCTGAAGCACCGTTTGAGGTGTGCCTACATTCAGATTATGTAGGCTCTACTGAATATATTCTGAAAACCGTAAGCGAGGCACCAGCCAACACTAAATGGCTGGTAGGTACTGAGTTGAACCTGGTGAATCGCCTGGCTGATCAAATGAAACCCGAGGGCAAGTTAGTGCAGTTTATGAGCCATGTGGTGTGTGAATGTTCCACCATGGCACGCATAGACCCGCAACATTTAGCGTGGACTTTAGAGAATCTGGTTGCAGGTAATATTGTGAATCAAATCAAAGTCCCCGCACATGAAGCCAAACTTGCCAAGCTGACCTTAGAGCGCATGTTGGCGGCATCATAATGTATGTTAACAGTTGCGCATTGTGCTCGCCAACAAGCAATACGCTACTTTGGCAAGATGACTTTTGCCGTGTAGTATTACTTAATGACGTAGATTACCCCGCTTATTGCCGGGTCGAGTTACTCGCACATGTGCAAGAAATGACCGATTTGCTACCACTGCAACGAGCGCGAATGATGAAAACGGTATTTGCCGTAGAGCTAGCGCTTAGAGAAATTTTCAATCCGGATAAAATCAATTTAGCCAGCCTAGGGAACAAAACGCCCCATATGCATTGGCATGTGATTCCACGGTTTGAAAACGACAGGCATTTTCCTAATTCGCATTGGGGTGAGGCAATGCGAGATGGCGAACCTACAGCACATGATCAGGAAGTTATCAAAGCACCTGTAAATATTGAAGCCCTTGCTGAAAAAATTAATGCGCACATACAATGCGCATTAAATTCACCTGCCGACTAGACCTAAACCACTAGCCGCTCAACCACTTTGCCATTGATGAGATGGCTGTCGATAATCTCGTCAATATCGTCGTTATCAACAAATGTGTACCAAATAGCTTGTGGGTAAACCACCAGCAAAGGCCCTTCGCTGCAACGGTCAAAACAGCCGGCACGGTTAATGCGCACTTTATCTTTGCCATTCAAACCCAATTTTTTAACGCGTGATTTCATGTGATCAAACGCGGCTTCTGCGCCTTTATCCATGCAGCAAGATTCACCTCCTTCACGCTGGTTCAGGCAGAAAAATACATGGTATTGAAAGTGATTGGTCATTTTAGTTTGCTTAATATTTCTCAGAAATCAGGCCTTAGCCTCTTTAAAGGTTTACATCTAAACCACTACTTAATGATGCTTGAAAATCGCAATAATCAAGAAAGAGAGCCGAAGACAGTACGCTTAGTACGGCTAGGCGAAGCTGACGCAGAGTATTGTGATTTTCAAGCGTCATTGTTCTGTGGCGAGGTTATCTTCTTTAGTAAAAGTCCACGTACGCGTGATGCTTAGGATATCAATCTCTTTACGCACATCATCCGGAAACTTAGCATAAGGCGCGCCTAGTTCCACAATATGTTTCGCCGCCTCATCTAACACTTTATGCCCTGAGCTGCGGTTTAGTTCAATCGACTCTATGCTGCCATCGGCTTTAATCGATACCGTCATTTGCAATTGGCCATAAAGCTTCAGGTCTTTGGCGGCTTCAGGATAGTTAAGATTACCAACCTTTTCTACCTTTTGTCGCCATGAATCCACATAAAGCGCATAGCGATATTCTTTCGCTCTGGCACCCACAAATTTACGTTTGGGACGTTTTTGATAATCATCCTGCTGTTTAGAAATCAGCGCCTCGAGTCGATCCATTTCCAGTGCCGTTGCAGCGATATCATTCATATCCAGTTTTTTGTTAGGCGTTGCCTGATTGCCGACTTCTGCTTCTTTAGCTACCGCCTTTTGTACTGGTTGTGACTCCACTTTTTTTGTGGACTGTAGCTGTGTCATCAACTCTTGTGCTTGTTTTTCAAGCTCAGCAACACGCTTTTGCTCTTGTGTTTCTTCAGCAACTTGTTTGGCGGCTTTTGCCCCCCTCTTTCGCTTGCGTTGCAGGTTTAACGGTAAACTCCGTTTTTTGTTGCTTCAACGCTGGCAACGCAGATTTCATTTTCCGGTTTTGGTCAGTATTGCCGCCACGGTCTAAATTGGCCTGTGCAAATATCTCTGCCTTATCTGGCCTGGTGTTGGTTTTAGCATTGACCAGCATCACTTCTAACACAGGTAAATTGTCTGTGAATTTTTTCAGTTCTGGTTGAAAGTGAATACTCAGTATTGTCGCATGTACCAACAATGAGGCCCAAATAGCAATGGTCATGACGCTCATTGTTTTTAACTTCTCTGGTACTAACATTGCAGTGCGCGAGGCCAATGCTTTAGCTTCAGTCTGTTTAAGCGGCTTAGCCAAGTGTTAGCTCTGCCTGAAATTTCACCTGCAACGCTGCCAGTAGTTTTTGATGAACGCCACCAAAGCCGCCGTTGCTCATCACCAGCACATGGTCGCCAGATTGCGCTTCCTTGGTAATCGCTGCGACCATTTGACTCAGGTCGTCATATACGCTTGCCTTGGCTGCAATTGGCGCCAAGGCCTCGGCCGCATCCCAGCCTAGATTTGCCCCATAGCAAAATACTAAATCTGCATCTTTTAAGCTGGCAGGCAATGCATTTTTCATCACTCCAAGCTTCATGGTGTTAGATCGCGGTTCTAATACTGCCAGTATACGCGCCTTGCCTACCTTGCCGCGTAGACCCGCAACTGTGGTGGTAATTGCCGTTGGATGATGCGCAAAGTCGTCATAAACGGTGATGCCATTGACTTCACCGCGCACTTCCATACGGCGTTTTACATTGTCAAACTGGCTCAAGGCTTCAATCGCCACCTCTACCGTCACGCCCACATGCCGCGCTGCGGCCATGCTTGCCAGTGCATTCATGCGATTATGCTGACCAAACAATTTCCAAGTGAGTCGGCCCATGGTTTTTCCTTGCAGTATCACGTCAAAACTGCCATCGTCAGCTTCATTGCTGGTTTGCCAATCTCCACTTTGATTAACCTGGTTTTGAATTGCCGCGTATTGATTGGCGGGCTCCCCACCAAACTTCTCTACCGGTGTCCAGCAGCCTTTGTCTATGACGCGACCCAGGCTGGCTTCTGCGCCATTGATAATCACCAAGCCATTTTGTGGCACGGTTCTAACCAAGTGATGAAATTGCGTTTCAATGGCGGCTAAATCAGCAAATATATCAGCATGATCAAACTCCAGATTATTCAACACCGCGGTACGTGGGCGATAATGCACAAATTTAGAACGTTTATCAAAAAATGCAGTGTCATACTCATCGGCTTCAATCACAAAAAATGGTGACTGGCTTTGAGCATCCTGTTTTGGCACACCTGGCAAACGTGCTGAAACACCAAAGTTTTCCGGCACACCACCAATCAGAAAGCCCGGCGCTAAGCCGGCATATTCGAGTATCCACGCCAACATCGAACTGGTGGTAGTTTTGCCATGTGTACCTGCCACAGCCAAGACCCACCGGCCTTGCAACACATTTTCTGCCAGCCATTGCGGGCCAGAAATGTAAGGTAAGCCGCGATTAAGAATTTCTTCCATCAATGGATTGCCACGCGACACGACATTGCCGATAACGTAAACATCTGGGTTAAGCGCAGTTTGAGCCGGGTCAAAACCCTCAATGAGTGCTATGCCTTGCGCTTCTAGCTGCGTACTCATGGGCGGGTAAACATTAGCGTCACAGCCGGTGACTTGGTGACCTTCAGCTTTGGCCAGGGCAGCAATGCCACCCATGAATGTGCCGCAGATACCTAAGATGTGAATATGCATATTAAACTAAAGTGTTAAGTTAACTAATTTTAGCAAATACCTAGTTTATAAGCACTTTTTATTTATGCTGGCTGGCTAGGCTAAACCCGACTAGGTTCATCCGATTATGCTAAGTTCGGCGCAAGCCACCGCTCTAAATACTCTTTAGACAAATTGCGGCGCTTCGCCATATCCATTAACTGGTCTTCGCCTATTTTATCCACGCTAAAATATTTAGATTCGGCATGCGCAAAATAGAAGCCTGACACCGCCGCGCCCGGACTCATCGCAAAAGATTCTGTAAGTTGCATATCAATCGCTTCAGCTTGCAGCACCTTAAACATATCTGGCTTCACGGTGTGATCCGGGCAGGCCGGATAACCTGGCGCAGGCCTGATGCCTTGATATTGCTCTTTGATGAGTGCCTCTTTGCTCAAGCTTTCATTGGCGGCATAACCCCAAAAATCCGTACGAATGCGCTCATGCATATATTCAGCAAATGCTTCTGCCAGCCGATCGGCCAATGCCTTCAGCATGATGCTGCTGTAATCATCGTGCGCATCTTCAAATCTTTTCACGTGCTTTTCAATGCCTAGGCCAGCCGTTACCGCAAACATACCAATGTAATCCGGTATCCCTGATTCCTTAGGCGCAATAAAATCTGCCAAACACTGGTTAGGTCGCGCCACACCGTCAATCACTGGCTTCATGGTTTGCTGGCGCATACCATAATAAGTAAATGCAATATTGTGACGGCTTTCATCGGTATAGATTTCAATATCATCGTCATGGACCGTATTGGCAGGCAACAGCGCCACCACGCCGTTGGCGGTGAGCCAGCGACCCTCGATGATTTTCTTGAGCATGGCTTGCGCCTCAGCGAATAACTTAGTTGCCGCGTCACCGACCACGTCATCATTCAAAATAGCTGGATAAAACCCCGCTAAATCCCATGTTTGGAAGAACGGCGTCCAATCAATATATTGCGCGATGATGCTTAAATCGGCATTTTTAATTTCACGCCGCCCGATAAATTTCGGCTTCACAGGCGCATGTTCATCTGTAAATGAAAGCTTGGCTTTATTGGTACGTGCCTGTGCAATGCTCAACATGGGCGTGCCTTTTTTATTGGCATGTTGCGTGCGGGCTTTTTCGTAGTCAGTAGCGACTTCCGCAATATAAGCATCTCGACTTTCAGGTGTAAGCAAAGATTGCATGACAGAAACTGAGCGTGAAGCATCCGCCACGTAAATAATTGGGCCATCGTAATGCGGAGCGATCTTGACTGCCGTGTGCGCACGAGAGGTCGTAGCGCCGCCTATCAACAACGGCATTTTCAAGCCTTTGAAATACGGATCGCGTTGCATTTCTTTAGCGATATGCGTCATTTCTTCTAGCGATGGCGTAATCAAGCCGGATAAACCAATAATATCGGCTTTTTCTGCTTTGGCCATGGCCAGGATTTCCGAGGCAGGCACCATTACACCCATATTCACTACTTCAAAATTATTACACTGCAACACCACTGATACGATGTTTTTGCCAATATCGTGTACATCACCCTTGACCGTCGCGATAACCATTTTGCCTTTAGGTTTGGCGACAATGCCGGTGCGTTTTTCATCCGAGGCTTTTTCAGCTTCAATAAACGGGATTAAATGCGCTACCGCTTGCTTCATCACCCGGGCAGATTTTACCACTTGCGGCAAAAACATCTTACCTTGCCCGAACAAATCGCCAACGACATTCATGCCGTCCATCAGCGGGCCTTCAATCACATGAATGGGCCTGCCGCCGCTATTGGCTACCTTTTGACGTGCTTCTTCAGTATCTTCTACAATAAATTCTGTGATGCCATGCACCATAGCGTGACTTAGGCGCTTTTCTACCGGCGTTGGTGCATCAGGCGTGCCGCGCCACTCGAGGGTAGCGGCTTCTTTTTTACCGCCAGCGGTGAGTGTACTAGCGATTTCAATCATGCGTTCTGTCGCATCTTCACGCCGATTCAGCACCACGTCTTCGACGCGCTCTTTTAACTCGGGTGAAAGATCGTCATACACGCCCATCATGCCGGCATTGACAATGCCCATGGTCATACCGGCCTTAATGGCATGGTAGAGAAACACCGTATGAATCGCCTCGCGCGCGGGGTCGTTACCCCTGAAACTAAAGCTTACATTCGATACACCACCTGAAATTTTGGCATAAGGCAGGTTCTCTTTAATCCAGCGGGTGGCGTTAATAAAATCCACCGCGTAGTTATTGTGCTCTTCAATTCCGGTGGCGATGGCGAAAATATTCGGGTCAAAAATAATGTCTTCCGGTGGGAAATCTAACTTTTCCACCAATAACTCATAAGCGCGCTTACAAATCTCGGTCTTGCGTTCAAACGTGTCGGCTTGGCCCTTTTCATCAAACGCCATCACGATAATGGCGGCACCGTAACGTTTACATAACGTCGCATGGTGAATAAATGCTTCTTCGCCTTCTTTCATCGAAATCGAATTAACAATGGCTTTGCCTTGCACGCACTTCAAACCCGCTTCAATCACTGACCATTTACTCGAGTCGATCATAATCGGCACCCGTGCAATATCCGGCTCAGAAGCAATTAAATTCAAGAAATGCGTCATGGCTTTAATGGCATCCAACATGCCTTCATCCATGTTGATGTCAATCACCTGCGCACCATTTTCTACTTGCTGGCGGGCCACGGTAAGGGCTTGGTCGTATTGCTCATTGATAATCAGCCGCCGCAAACGCTTTTGACCCGGTGACGTTCGTGCGTTCGCCCACGTTAACGAACAAGGAGTCATCATCAATCACAAATGGCTCTAAGCCGGACAGTTTCAGGGTTTGCGGCAACTCGGGCACAAGACGCGGCGGCACATCTTTAATTTGATTATAGATGGCATTGATGTGGGCTGGCGTAGTGCCGCAACAACCGCCTGCGACGTTCAAGAAACCGCTTTCTGCAAACTCCTTGACCAAGCTGGAGGTGACATCGGGCGTTTCATCAAAGCCGGTGTCACTCATCGGATTAGGCAAGCCGGCGTTCGGATAAATACAGACAAAGGTATCGGCAATTGTCGATAGCTCTTCCACATACGGGCGCATCAATGTGGCGCCTAGCGCGCAGTTTAAACCAATGGTCAACGGCTTGGAATGGCGCACTGAATGCCAAAAGGCGGTAACTGTTTGCCCTGACAATATACGGCCTGAAGCGTCTGTTACCGTGCCTGACAACATAATTGGCAGCCGTTGTTTAGTCTCAGCAAAGAATGTATCAATCGCAAATAAAGCCGCCTTGCAATTAAGCGTATCGAAAATGGTTTCTACCATTAAAATATCGGCGCCACCGGCTACTAGACCACGCGTTTGCTCTAAATAAGCCGTCACTAACTGATCAAAATTAACATTGCGCGCAGCGGGGTCGTTAACGTCAGGCGAGATAGAAGCGGTTTTTGGCGTAGGGCCTAGGGCGCCGGCAACAAAGCACGGCTTATCTGGCGTGCTGTATTTAACGCAAGCGGCTTTGGCCAGTTTGGCCGCCTCGAAATTCATTTCATACGCCAGATGCCCCATGTGGTAGTCATCTTGCGCAACAGTAGTGGCACCAAAAGTATTGGTCTCAATAATATCGGCACCAGCCGCCAGATACTGCTCGTGAATCTCTAAAATAACTTGGGGTTGTGTGAGCGTGAGTAGCTCGTTGTTGCCTTTAACAAACAGTTCGCGCTGGCCTGGCGGAGCTGCAAAATCAGCAAAACGCGTGCCACGATAATCAGCCTCTGTCAGCTTGTATTGCTGAATCATAGTACCCATTGCACCATCCAAGATTAAGATGCGCTGTGCCAACAATGCGCGCAATTGTAGCTCTAAGGGTGATGGGAAAGATGAGTGCATGCGGTTCTTTCGACGTGTCGTCGTGTCTGTGTAATATCAACACATTATTTTAACATGCTAATCTCTGCGTGCCACGGCTGCGAGGGGAAACAAGGCTAGAAACAAGCCATGCCAAGTAGATTAATTCAGGATTATTGAGTGCTGCCTTATGCAGCCTTGTCGTATCGACGATATTGCACCGCTTCTGCAATATGTGCCGGCTTGATAGCATCCTCACCAGCCAAGTCGGCAATGGTCCGAGCCACTTTTAAAATGCGATGATAGGCGCGCGCCGACAGACTCAGGCGACTGATGGCCTGTTTTAATAGCAGCATACCGGCTTCTTCCACCACGCAAAATTGCTCGATTTCTTTTGTGCCTAACAAATTATTCGGTTTGTTTTGCCGGTTCAGTTGTTTAGCACGTGCGTTTTCAACCCGGGCCCGGATTGCTTGCGAGTGCTCACTTGCACTCGCATGAATCAACTCATCTTCTTTGAGTGCAGGCACTTCAATGTGCAGATCAATACGGTCTAACAACGGACCAGAGATTTTAGCTTTGTAACGTGACACTTGGTCTGGGGTGCAGCGACATTTATTATTGTGATGGCCTAAATAACCACAAGGGCATGGATTCATGGCGGCAATCAGCTGAAAATTCGCGGGGAAATCCGCCTGCCGTGCAGCACGTGAAATGGTGATGCGCCCGCTTTCGAGCGGCTCGCGCAATACTTCTAAGACTTTGCGATCAAACTCTGGCAACTCATCTAAAAACAGCACGCCATGATGCGCCAAACTGATTTCACCTGGCCGCGGAATGCCGCGCCCTCCCACCAGCGCAACCGCCGATGCCGTGTGGTGCGGCGCCCGGCTCGGTCGCCGTTTCCAATTTTCTAGTTTGTAATTACCATTAAGCGACTGTATGGCAGCTGATTCTAGCGCCTCAGTCTCTGTCATGGCTGGCAATATACCGACAAACCGCGCCGCCAACATACTTTTGCCAGTACCTGGCGGGCCGCTCATAATGACACTATGACCACCAGCCGCGGCAATCTCTAACGCACGCTTAGGCATGCTTTGCGCTTTTACATCGCTAAAATCCGGATAAGCGATTTCTTGTATATGATCAATGGGCTCCAACTGGGTCAATGCAGTATGTCCACTCAAATGCGCACATACTTCTAATAATGATTTTGCTGGATAAATAATCGCATCGCGCACCAAGGCCGCTTCAGCTGCACTGTTTTGGGGCAAGATAAACGCACGCTTTTGTGCAGATGTTTGCTGGGTGCCATTGCTTGTATGACGCATCATGCTGGAGGTCATTGCCAGTGCGCCGCGAATAGGGCGCAACTCGCCAGTTAACGCCAATTCACCGGCAAATTCATAGCGGCTTAATACTTCAGTCGGAATCTGCCCAGACGCAGCCAAAATGCCTAGCGCAATGGGTAAATCGTAGCGTCCACTCTCTTTCGGTAAGTCTGCCGGAGCAAGATTCACCGTAATCCGGCGCGCTGGAAACTCAAACTGTGCCGTTTGCAAAGCCGCGCGTACGCGATCTTTACTCTCTTTCACCTCCGCCTCAGGTAAGCCAACAATCGTGAAACTAGGCAAGCCGTTGGCGAGGTGCACCTCAACCACTACTTCGGGTGCATCCATGCCACTCAAGGCACGGCTATATAAAACAGCCAAACTCATGTTGGTTATTTACCCTGTTCCGTTTCTTTGTTTGCGGCCATTGCCGCCTGCGTTAACGCTTCCAATGCCGCAAGTTTAGCTTCTAGTAGAACCAGCTTTTGCCGAGTGTTCCTAAGCACTTCAGTTTGCACATCAAACTCTTCGCGCGAAACAAGCTCCATTTTGGTGAACACGCCCTTTAATAGTGCGCTCATGTTCTTTTCAACATCAGCCAGAGGCGAGCTATTAACTATCTCTCTGATTTTATTAGATATTTCATCTATTTTTTGAGAACTAATCATGATTTTTCCTTATTAGCAATTTGCAGTTTATCAGGTTTTAGTGCATAAATACAAAAGACTCACTGATTTAAAGCATACTCATCTTATTGATTATAAACATAATTCATGTTGGCACGTGCTTTGCTTGTAGTCAAAGTGTATTTTTTCATTTAATTATTTTTGAGGAGTTAAGCAATATGCGTAAATCACTATTACTAACGGCGGTATTAAGTGCACTTACACTGCCAACACTAGCGTTTGCTGAAGATGCAGCAACCCCTGCAGTAGCACCAGCTGCCGCAGCACCTGCCACCGAACCAGCTTCACCAAATACCTTTAGTTATAACGTTGGCTTATATAGTCAATATATATTCCGTGGTTTAACACAAACGGCAGAACGTCCAGCTATTCAAGGCGGTGCAGATTATTCACATTCAAGTGGATTCTATGCCGGTACTTGGGCTTCTAACATTAACTGGTTAGAAGATGGCGGCAATTGGCATTCCGGCAGTTTAGAGTGGGATATATACGGCGGGTTCCGCAATACCATTGGTGACACTGGCATTGGTTATGATGTAGGTTTGTTGAATTATGTTTACCCAGGCTCAAAAACTCTTGCGGCTCAAGGCACAAACTTTGTAGACCCTTACACTTTAGAAGCATATGCTGCTCTTTCATGGAAATGGTTACAAGCTAAATACTCATATTCAATTACAGATACATTTGGCGTTAAAAACAGTGATGGCACTTACTATGTTGAGTTAAACGCAAATTATCCAATTGCAGATTCTGGCTATACAGTAATGGCACACGTTGGTCGTCAAGAGTTTGATGGTAAATCAAACACTGTTGTGACTGGTGCAGCTGACAACGACAAGTTATACAGCTATACAGACTGGAAATTAGGTCTAAGCAAAACTTGGGCAAATGGTGTTGTAGTTGGTGGCTACTACACTGAGACTAATGCTCGTGATGCTGGTTATACCATCAACAAACACAATATTGGTGATAGTCAATTAACTGCATTTGTTCAAAAAACGTTCTAATTTCGTTAGTACGTATTATTCGTAAAAGTGTGGCAGAATCTTTGAAACATACTTCTGCCACATGATTACACTTACTAGGGAGCATTTATGAAATTTGTATCCGCAATTATCAAGCCATTTAAGCTTGACGAGGTTCGTGAAGCCCTGTCCGCTATTGGCGTACAGGGCATCACGGTTACTGAAGTGAAAGGTTTTGGTCGCCAAAAAGGTCACACCGAGTTATATCGCGGTGCTGAATACGTGGTAGATTTTTTACCTAAAGTTAAATTAGAAGTCGCTATTAAAGATGATTTGTTAGACCAAGTAGTGGATGCGATTGAAAAATCAGCGGCGACTGGAAAAATTGGTGATGGCAAGATTTTTGTCTTTAATCTCGAACAAGTTTATCGCATCCGCACCGGTGAAACCGGCGTGGAAGCTTTATAAGGGGATCATGATGAAAAAAATAATTTCGATACTTGCTTTAGTCACCTCACTAGGCTTAGGTTTTATTGGTAATACCTTCGCAGATGAGACTCCTGCAGCTGCAACTCCTGTAGCAACAACTGCAGCACCAGCTGCAGAAAAGACAGTAGTTGCTGACACAACCGCCCCTGTAGCGGCAGCGCCTACGGCGGCACCAGCCGTTGCACCACCGGTACCTAATAAAGGCGATACGGCTTGGATGATCGTCGCAACGGTATTAGTACTGATGATGTGTGTACCTGGCCTAGGATTATTTTACGGCGGTATGGTACGTCAGAAAAACATGCTATCAGTATTGATGCAAACGTTTATGATTACTTCTGTATTAGGCGTGTTATGGGCGATCTACGGCTATAGCGTGGCTTTCACTGAAGGCAATGCATTTTTTGGCGGTCTTAGTCGTGCATTTTTACATGGCATGACGCCTGACTCAACAGCGGCGACATTCAGTAAAGGTGTAGTCATTCCTGAGTACATTTACATGTGCTTCCAACTTACGTTTGCTGTGATTACGCCGGCGTTGATTGTTGGTGCTTTCGCTGAACGTATGAAATTCTCAGCCATCTTGTTCTTCATGGTGCTGTGGTTCACATTCTCTTATTTGCCAATCGCTCACATGGTATGGTACTGGGCAGGTCCTGATGCTTATACTACTAAAGAGGCTGGTGATGCGGCTACTGCAACTGCTGGTTTTGTCTTCCAAAAAGGTGCGCTGGACTTTGCTGGTGGTACTGTAGTGCATATCAACGCTGGTATTGCTGGCTTGGTCGGTGCATTAGTATTAGGTAAACGTGTAGGTTTCGGTAAAGAAGCAATGGCACCTCACAGCGTTACATTAACAATGGTGGGTGCAGCATTATTGTGGGTGGGCTGGTTTGGTTTCAACGTAGGTTCAAACCTTGAAGCCAGTGGTTTTGCTACACTGGTATTTGCTAACACTTTACTTGCAACCTGTGCTGCAGCGTCATCATGGATGTTTGTTGAGTGGTTCTTTAAAGGTAAGCCTTCAATGTTAGGTGCTGCTTCTGGTGCTATTGCTGGTTTAGTAGCCATTACGCCTGCTTGTGGTTTTGTAGGTCCGATGGGCGCAATTGTTCAAGGCTTGATCGTTTCTCCACTTTGCTTCTTCTTTGTTACTAAAGTGAAATCAATGATGGGTTATGATGACTCCTTAGACGTATTTGGCGTGCATTGTATCGGTGGTATCTTTGGTGCCTTAAGTACTGGTATCTTAGTTAACCCAGCATTAGGTGGTACAGGTGTATATGACTATGTTGCTAATGCGGTTGCACCTTACGATATGGTTGCGCAAATGACTAGCCAAGCATGGGGTGTAGGTACAACCATTGTATGGTCCGGTGTCGTCGCTTTCCTTGCATACAAAGTTGTTGATATCTTAATTGGCTTACGTGTCACTGAAGAAGTTGAACGTGAAGGTTTAGATACAACAGAACACGGTGAACGTGCATACCATAGCTAACATCTAATTAGATTTAGTTAGTTCTACAAAGGGGCGCGCAAGCGCCCCTTTTGCTATTGCTTATAACTATATTCCAAGTGCCCTGTAGTTAACCGACAACTAAAATTATAGTTGACACATATCACTAAATAACTAATTATATAGTTATGAAATCGATTGTTGATATTCCTACAGAATTTAAGAATACCGCTGACATTTTTATCGCCCTCGGCGATGAACATCGCCAACGCATTTTGCTTGCCTTTGAAAAAGGTGAGAAATTAAATATTCTGCAAATCGTATCCACCACTACCCTCAGCCGTACGGCAGTAACCCATCATTTGAAAGTGCTGCATGGGGCTCAAGTACTCAACTCTGAAAAAATAGGTAAAGCGGTTTACTTTTGGATTAACGGCGTAGCGGTCATTGAAGCTTTACAGGGCGTGCTAACCTACATCAAAAATGAAACCTAATAAATTAAAACCATCATGATTGCAGCTCTATTAAAATTTGTTTGTCGTGTCATTTTTCGCGTACAAGTAACCGGCATTGCCAACATACCCGAACAGGGCAAACTATTGATCATTGCTAATCATGAGTCATTTTTAGATGGCTTATTGCTCGGACTATTTTTGCCCATACGCGCTACCTTTGTTGTACATACCCGCGTGCTCAATAGTTGGCTTTTTAGGCAGGTTTTACGCTTAACGCCTTATCTGGCCGTAGATCCAACTTCACCCCTCGCCATGAAAAAAGTCATCAAACTACTCGAGGCGGGCAAACCTGTAGTTATTTTTCCGGAAGGGCGTATCACGCTCACTGGCTCGCTGATGAAGGTATACGACGGCCCCGGCTTTGTTGCCGCTAAAACAGGCGCCAAGATTTTGCCGGTACGCATTGATGGCGCGGCACGCTCTTACTTTAGCCGCTTACAACCACACCATCCAAAACAAATATTTCCCAAAGTCACCATCACCATCTTACCCATACGCCAGATTGCTATGCCGCAGGCCACCACCGCTAAAATCCGGCGCAGATTAGCCGGTGACGCCATGCGCCGTGAAATGCAAAACATGCTATTCAACTCAGCGCCAATCAACACCTTATTTACGGCATTTTTAGAGGCGATGTCTACTCATGGCCGTAACACTGCATTAGTAGAAGATATGCGCCAGATAGAAGAAACCTATGGCGAGCTATTAAAAAAGAGTTTAGCTTTGGGCCGGCTTGCCAGCAAAATAAGTCGACCGCAGACAAACGTAGGCGTACTGATGCCTAACGTCACCAATACGATTTGTTTGATATTTGGCTTGAGCGCCTTTGCGCGTATACCCGCCATGCTCAACTACACAGCAGGTAGTGCAGGCATTCAAAATGCTTGCACCGCTGCGGCAATTAACACCATTATTACTTCGCGTGAATTTATTAAAACGGCAAAACTTGAAACGGTGATTGATGGTCTGCAAAACGTAAAAATTATTTACCTAGAAGATTTACGCACCTCATTTAGTTGGCTAGATAAAGCTTGGCTGATGGGCTTTGCTTTATGGCTACCAAGATTAGCCGCAGCAAAAAGCCAGCCAACAGACCCAGCGGTGGTGCTGTTTACCTCCGGCTCTGAAGGCAAACCGAAAGGCGTAGTGCATTCGCATGCCAGCATTCTGGCAAATATCGCACAAATTAAATCGGTGATTGATTTTTCAATGCAAGATAAATTCATGATGGTGTTACCGCTGTTTCATGCGTTTGGCTTTACCAACGGCGCCATTATGCCGCTGGTTGCCGGTTGCCGACTGTTCTTGTATCCATCCCCGCTGCACTACCGCGTTATTCCGGAGGTGATTTACGATCGTGGCTGTACCGTATTGTTCGGCACCAGCACTTTTTTAGGCAATTATGCCAAATTTGCCAACCCATACGATTTTTATAAATTACGTTATGTCGTATCAGGCGCAGAAAAACTCCATGAGGAAGTTCGCAAAATTTGGGCAGATAAGTTTGGACTACGTATTTTAGAAGGTTATGGCGCCACCGAGTGTGCGCCGGTATTAGCCGTTAACACGCCTATGGCCAATAAAATTGGATCAGTCGGCACACTGATGCCGGGTTTAGAGCCTAGGCTAGAGGATGTCCCTGGCATAGCCTGCGGCGGCTTACTCTCGGTACGCGGGCCCAATGTGATGCTAGGTTACTACTTATACGACAACCCAGGGGTGATTCAAACACCTGATGAACGATGGTATAACACCGGCGATATTGTAGAGATTGATGATGACGGCTTTGTATTCATTAAAGGACGCGTTAAACGCTTTGCCAAAGTAGCGGGCGAGATGGTATCGCTAGAGATGATAGAAAATATCGCTATGCATGCGTCGCCACAACACCAACATGCAGCTACAACACAGGCCGATACCCAACGTGGTGAAAGCATTATGCTATACACCACTGACAGCACACTAAATCGCGAGCAGTTAAGCACCAGTGCCAAAATACTTGGCAGCCCTGAACTCACTATTGCTCGAAAAATTATTATGATAAGTGAGTTACCGCTACTTGGCACCGGTAAAGTTGACTATGTGCGCTTAAAATATATGGCTGAAGCTGAAAGCACATAAATGGACCGCCGCCAATTTTTAACTAAAAGCATATTAGGAAGTACCGCATTAGTAGCGGCATCGGCGTTAAGTGTCACTGGTTATAGATTTTGGCCTGAGTCCGGCTTAACTAATCCGTGCTTAACCGGCTTGCCCAATGACTTAAAAAATCATCCGTTGATGGCGAAAATATGGTCAGACATAGATTCCAGCCAAGTATGGGATTGCCACGCACACATGATCGGCACCGGTGACGGCAACAGCGGCGTCTGGTTTAACCCAAGCATGAATAGTTGGTCACACCCCATTTTAAAAATACAAAAGCATTTTTATATGAATGGCGGCTGCATTGCAGATCAAAACAGCGATGTAAGTTATGTGGAGCGCATGGTGGCGCTCTCAACAGAAATGCCCCACGGTTACAAAACCATGTTATTTGCCTTTGATTGGCTACGCGATGGACAGGGCGTAGCCGATAAAGAACGCAGTATTTTCTATATCCCCAATGATTACGCAGCCAGCGTTGCCAAACAATACCCACAATATTTTGAATGGGCTGCGTCTATCCACCCCTATCGCGCAGACGCTTTGCATGAACTAGAGAAAGCGCATAACAACGGCGCACGCGCCATTAAATGGCTGCCGTCCAGCATGGGAATAGATCCGGCTTCGACTAAGTGCTCTAAATTTTACCAAAAACTGCATGATCTCAATATGCCTATCATCAGCCATGCAGGCCGCGAAGATGCCGTACTGGGTGGCAATCAAGCACATGGCAATCCGTTAAGAATACGACGTGCATTAGATGCTGGCGTACGCGTAGTACTAGCGCATTGCGCAAGTCATGGTAATGATGAAGACTTGGACAACGGCAACAAGTCCGTTAAAAGTTTTGACTTGTTTAGCCGTTTAATGGATACGCCAGCCTACAACAATTTAGTATTTGGCGATATTTCAGCAATTGCATTGTTTTTCAATGCCTGGGCCATTAAGCCATTATTAGCGCGCACTGATTGGCACCAACGCCTGATTAACGGCTCTGACTACCCGCTTCCAGGCATCTTGCCATTAATTTCCATCAAAGAACTAGCGCACATGGGTTTGTTGCAAAAGGAACAAGTGCCATTTTTACAGGACTTGCGCAATTACAACCCGCTGATGTTCGATTTTGCAACAAAACGCCTGATAAACTTTAAAGGTAATGTGTTTGCTAAGTCGATTTTTGAAACCAGAAATTTCTTTGAGAAACCTCCAGCATGAGCACGCACAAGCAATCACTTACATCACGCGGCATGATCGCAGTCCTAATAGCGCAGTTTTTGTCTGCATTAGCGGATAACGCGCTGCTATTTGCCGCCATCGCACTGTTAAAATCACAGCTGGCACCCAGCTGGCAAATTCCGGCATTACAAGCATTTTTTGTTATTGCATTCATTTTTCTGGCGCCGTTTGTTGGACCATTTGCTGACAGTTACCCCAAAGGGCGCGTGATGCTCATTGCAAATACATTAAAGTTTGCTGGCGCGGCGGCGATGTTATTTGGTTTAAATCCACTACTTAGCTATGGCTTGGTGGGCCTAGGTGCAGCCGCTTACTCGCCTGCCAAATATGGTATTTTAAGCGAATTAGTACATAGTGAAAAATTAGTCAAAGCCAACGGCATGATGGAAGGCTCGACTATTGTCGCCATTTTATTAGGAGCGGTAGTCGGCGGCAAGTTGGCAGACCATACTGCTTCAATGGCGTTAATAGCGGTATGCGGCTGTTATTTAGTCGCTGCGCTAATCAACATGCTTATCCCCAAACTCCCCGCATTCAAACCAGAGCAAACCTTTGCGGTTTATCCTTTGCTGCTAAATTTCACGCAGGCATTAAAGTCTTTATTCAGGAACCGCGACGCCAGGCTATCACTGCTTGGTACCAGTGTATTTTGGGGTACCGGTTCAACGCTACGCTTACTGCTAGTGGCTTGGGTACCGGTAGCGCTGGGTGTGGCAGATTTAAGCATGCCGGCTAATTTAAGCGGGGCAGTAGCAATTGGCATTGCCGTTGGCGCGGCGGTAGCAGCAACATTTATTACCCTTAAAAATGTGAATCGTGTACTACCAGTGGGCATCGCCATAGGTATATTGATTATACTGTTTGCACATAGTACCAATTTGTACATCGCCATTGGCTTGCTGATTTTAATTGGTGCAGCCGGCGGTTTTTATGTGGTGCCGCTCAATGCATTACTGCAAGAACGAGGACATAAAACCGTAGGGGCAGGTAATGCAGTTGCGGTGCAAAACTTTTTTGAAAACTGCACCATGTTAACGTTAGTAGGCTTATATATTCTGATGGAAAAAAATAGCATGCCCGTAGTGCAGGCTGCCACTATATTTGGCAGCGTCATCTTTATTAGCATTAGTTTGATTGCCATATTAAGACTAAGCCAAAGCAAAGCACCCAATCAATAGCATGCTTACGCCGAAATTATTATCGGTCGATTCGATATCTAATGATTTTCATTAGGTGGTTTTAATGACTCATGTCATGTTGCTAATTTTAGTTAGCCGTATGATGTGTCTCACGTAATGCAAATGCTATTAAGCAAGCGCCATACGAATTAATCAAAAAGGAGAACTACTATGTGGACAAAACCAGCTGCTACTGAAATGCGTTTCGGTTTCGAAGTTACAATGTACGTAATGAATAAGTAAGTTCAAACGTATGATTAAAAGGGTGCTTTTAGCACCCTTTTTTTATTGGTATTGTTTTATTGCACAGCCTAATTATAAGGACTCTCAATCGCATCAACCAATACCAAAGACACTATTGCACTATGGATTTTTAAAGGTGAATTCTTTAGGTAAAAATACCCAAATCTTGCCAAGCTGTTTCATTGCACCGGCTTTTGCACCCGCTTCAAAGCCGGCACCCCAAAAAAAATCTGCACGTACGCCACCTTTAATCGCACCGCCTGTATCTTGTGCCATCATTAACTGTTTTAAGGGTTTTGCGCTATTAGGTTCAGTGGTGGATAAAAACACTGGTGCGCCTAGTGGCACAAATTTAGGATCAATTGCCACACTTCTTTCACCTAAAATAGGCACGCCAAGCGCACCCAGCGGCCCCGGCAGTCCTACTGGCAATTCTCTAAAAAATACATAGCTAGGGTTACTATTGAGTAGCTCGCGTAGTTTACTTAAATTATTACGCGCCCAATTTTTAATCCCTTGCATCGAGGCGTTAGAAGCGGTAAGTTCGCCGCGCTCAATTAAAAGGCGGCCTATCGAATTGTAAGTTTGTCCATTTTGATCAGCATAACCCACATGCACCTGTTCACCATTGTCTAGTTGCACCAATCCTGAACCCTGAATTTGCAAGAAGAAAACGTCAATAATATCGTCTATAAACATGAACTCCCGGCCTTTGATAGGCGAAGCATCCGCTTCTATTTCAGCCCGATTGTAATAAGGCACTAGTTTATTACCCATGAGTCGGCCACGTACACGCTTGTACTTAAGTTCTGGATATATGCTATCTAATTCGACGGTCACCAAATCATTCGGTGGCAGATATAAAGGATAAGGATATTTAGCGGATTTTGTGCGGCTACCTTTTAGTAACGGCTCATAATAACCGGTAATCATGCCGTTATCAGAGCCATCAATATTGGTTGTTTTATAGACTGAAAAATACTGCTTGAAATACGCCTGCACAGCCTCGGCACTTGGTTTACCGGCCGATTGACCATTAAGCTGAGTAGCGGCACTACAGGCTTTTTGCCACATGGGTTTAGCACCCAAAGCTGCACAACTTTGCATCCAAGCTGGCCAGGCTAAATTTAAACTGTCACCCGATGAATTATTTTGGTTCAATCCATCCACGTCCTCCCATTTGGCCGGCTTTAATAAGCCATAGTCCGCAATTTTGAGGGCTTCTTTAGACTCTGCGGGTTTAGTGTCGCCAGCCTTTGCTTCCAGGCATTGTACAGGGGGGGTATCTGTATATTTCTCGGCATTTTTGATGGCAGTACAGTCGCACTTAGCATTTGCTACGACTGAAGCCTGGGGGTTTACTAATACAGTGTTTTTTACGTTTTTATTTGCACACGCCGCAAGCGTGCCAGTCGTTAACATCACAAAAAAAAGCACTGCTATTTTTTTTATCAATTTATTGTCATCACTTAGTATAAGTTCATAGCTTCGGGTTTATTGTCAGTGCTGAAATAACGTTTGGGTAATTACCCGGAGAATAGTCAGATGCAGAGTCTAATGCAACACTCTAGGCATGCTGAGCACAAAAGGATGAATGATCACATCAAATCGTGTGCCATCTTCAGCAACCATTTGGTATGTGCCATGCATCTCACCCATAGGCATATTGATGACCGTACCACTCGTATATTCAAAATGCTCGCTTGGATTCAGTAGTGGCTGTGCACCAACCACACCTAAACCTTTGACTTCTTGTTGCTCACCGTTAGCCTCGGTAATAATCCAATGCCGGCTAATCAATTGCGCTGCGATATTGCCAGTATTGGTGATTTTAACATGGTAGGCAAAGGCGTACCGATTGCGCTCAACATCGGACTGTTCCAGAATAAACACGGCTTCAACAATCACCGAACATTCATAGTGTTTAGCACTACTCATTGCGAATTACATTCATAAGGAGTCATGTCATTAACAAATAAGGCATTAAGAAATCAGGCCCGCGCTTGGTGAGCTTGGGCTGGCAGAGTACAGTTTTTTGGGCATACGGCCGGCAAGATAGGCATCACGTCCGGCCTCAACCGCCTTTTTCATCGCACCCGCCATGCGAATAGGGTCGCGTGCCGCAGCAATCGCCGTGTTCATCAGCACGCCCTGACAGCCAAGTTCCATCGCAATCGCCGCATCTGATGCCGTACCAACGCCAGCATCCACTAGCACGGGAATATTGGCATTCTCGATGATAATTTGCAGATTCCATGGGTTCAAAATCCCCATGCCGGATCCTATCAATGAAGCCAGCGGCATGACCGCACAACAACCAATATCTTCTAGCTGCTTTGCAATAATCGGGTCATCTGAGCAATACACCATCACATCAAAACCATCTTTTACCAACACTTTAGCGGCGGCAATGGTTTCAATCATGTTGGGGTACAGCGTGTTGGGGTCACCCAGCACCTCTAATTTCACTAACTTGTGCCCATCCAATAACTCACGTGCTAAACGCAAGGTACGCACTGCATCGTCTGCCGAATAGCAGCCTGCAGTATTCGGTAGATAAGTAAACTCTTCTGGTGGTAAATAATCGAGCAGCGAGGGTTCGCCCGCGGTTTGGCCGATATTGGTACGACGGATTGCCACAGTAATAATCTCAGCACCGCTGGCATCAATCGCAGCACGCGTTTGTGCAAAATCTTGGTACTTACCTGTTCCCACTAATAAACGTGAGTGATAGGTTTTATCTGCAATTTTTAATAGATCTGACAACTTTTTATCCTTCTATATGACTTCGACCAGTACTTTAGGCCCACTAATATTCATGCCGATCAACGATTGACGCGCTATCTATCCACCGCCCACAGCACCTACAATCTCCAGCTTATCACCATCCACCAATTGTGTTTCTGCAAACTGGCTACGCGGGACAATTTCGCCATTGCACTCAATAGCGAGGCGCTTGCCTTCTAAATTAAGACTAGTGATTAAGTGCGCCACACTGAAACTAGCCGCATCAAAACTACGTGGTTTACCATTTATAGTGACTTGCATTGTGTGATATTAAGCCAAGAAATTATGTTAAGTATGCGCCGTGCTGCCCGACAAACAAAAGAAAATATGCAGCCCATGGAATAAATACATTATAAAACATCATTTTACGAAAATAATAGGGCGTTTAGCAAATCTTATATCGATTATTTAGTTGTCATCCAAAGATCAAGCCAATGCGTTTAAGTGAGCACTTGGTGGAAACCATTTAGAAAGCAACCGCTAACTTAATGATATTCATTAGGAATTTTTTAATATAAACTAGTTCTTATCCGTACTGAGACAAAATCTCAGCGGACTTAAGTTCCCAAAAGGAAAATAATATGCCAGTCACAATTCAACAAATTTTATCTACAACCACTGTCATTACAGAGCTCACACCACCTCCGGACAATAAAGCTAAATCAGCTAAGCAACATGGTATGCAGTATGAGCAAGTGGGTGTAGCGTCAGATGAACCAAACAACCTGACAGAAGTTAGCATGGCCAGATTACTCGCTTCGTGTGGCGACTGTATTTAAGCTTATATCCATTAAAGCCTGCAAAAACCAGGTTTTAGTTTCAGAGTAACCGGTTGATATCTGATGCCATCTTAAGTCAGAGGCTTCACTATTCTCATGCCAAGCATGCATCGACCTATTTATAAAAAAGTTTGGCCACCACCTCTAAATTGGCATTCTAAATTTCAGAAAAACCACTCATCCCAAAATCACTGCCGCCCTGAATTACTGGCACCGTTGTACAATAGCGCAATTGATATTTTTTACACTATTTTGAAAGTAAATTCAGAAAGTAAGCTATGAACGTTCAAAGCCATATTGCAGACATCAACACTCCCACCGGGACCATGCGCACTTATATTCACAGACCTGTTGGCGAAGAAAAATATCCAGCAATTCTGTTTTACTCCGAGATTTTTCAGCAAACAGGCCCGATTGAACGTGCTGCTAAAATCATGGCGAGCCATGGTTACGCGGTACTAGTACCTGAAGTATTTCATGAACTAAACCCGATTGGCACCGTTTTAGGTTATGACGATGCAGGTCGCGACAAAGGTAATGCCGACAAATCCGCGAAGGATGTGCAAGGTTACGATACGGATAATGCCGCGATGATTACCTTTGTAAAACAGCAAGCCTGGTATAACGGCAACATCGGCGCCATGGGCTTTTGTATTGGCGGTCATTTGGCTTTTCGCGCGGCATTGCAGCCTGAAGTAAAAGGCACTGCCTGCTTTTACGCCACTGATTTGCACACGCAAGTTATTCCCAACCAAGCTGGTCAACACAGCATGGAGCGTCTTAAAGATATTTCTGGCGAAATGCTGATGATATGGGGCAAACAAGACCCTCATATTCCAGCAGCAGGCCGCGCAGAGGTTTATAAAAAATTGGGCGATGCCAGCCTGACATTTACTTGGCATGAATTTAACGCACAACACGCTTTTATGCGTGATGAAGGCGAACGCTATGACCCGCAAACTGCAATGCTGGGTTATCAACTGGCGCTTAACTTATTCAGCAGAACGCTATCCCAGTAATGTTTTGATCATAAGAATCCAATAGAAAAAGCCCCGAATTCGGGGCTTT
>DIZU01000058.1:31266-31456 GCA_002429455.1 Methylotenera sp. UBA6020
GTTGTGGACGGCCCGCTTCTGGCCAATCCAAGTGATAGAACTGACCACGTGGTTGATCGACACGCTCATAGGTATGTGCACCAAAGTAGTCACGTTGCGCTTGCAATAAGTTAGCTGGCAACACTGCACTGCGGTAACCATCATAATATGCCAATGCCGCACTGAAGCCTTGCGCTGGAATACCATTAGT
>DIZU01000138.1:0-2996 GCA_002429455.1 Methylotenera sp. UBA6020
GGGGAAGCCAAATACTGGCTTAAAGGTAGCGGAGTTGCAGGCAGACGGATTGCCTTATTGCCCTTGATTCACTTTCGTAGAAGGGTATTCCGTGAAAAAAAACGCCCATAGTAGCAATCTGAAACTTTCCGTAATGGCATTGTCCGTTTCTCTGGCGTTTAATGCTGTTCAGGCATCCGCAGCAGATACCTATGCACCGTGGCTCACCCAGATAGGTTTAACGACGACAGTACTTTCGGCTGCTAACTGGGGTAATGGCGTTTTTCTCGGAGTGGTTGATACTGGGATTCTTACAAGCAGTCCGTTTTTTACACCGGGTCAAATTTCGGCATCCTTTAAGCTCATGTGCTGCGGTCTCTTTCATCTGCAGTAATGGCGTTACAGATGACAATGGCCATGGAACTGCTGTTGCAGCGATTGCCGCTGGCAATAAACTGATGCCATGGACCACCACCAAACGGCGGCTATACGGTCTCAGCCAATAGTATTGTTAGCGTTGCGCCTAGTGCTAACATCGTCGCAGAAAAAGTGCTTAACGCATCTGGATCAGGTTATAGCACTGATGTTGCAAATGGCATCAAAAAGGCCGCAGATGCCGGAGCCTCAGTTATTAATGTTTCCATAACTTACGGCAATACTTCCGATATTGTATCGGCAATCAATTATGCTGCCAGCAAAGGCGCATTTATTGTGTGGGCTGGGGGAAATAGTGCGACCAGCTTGCTTGGTGGCGCCAATACTAACGGATTGACCGCCGCTGCAATCAATCATCTTGTGTTCGCTGGTTCGGTGAATGCGAAGAATGCAGTGTCATCGTTCAGCAATAAGCCGGGTACTGGTTCGCTTGTTGGTGTCGGCAGTACTGCCTTTTATGCATCGCATTGGGTTATGGCACCTGGCGAATCTATAGCCCGTCTCAGCCTTCATCATGGGGTGCTTGGTCAGGCACATCGATGAGTACACCCATTGTGAGTGGGGCGCTTATCTTGATGGAATCGGCGTGGCCTATTCTTAAAACTAATGGCACGGCGGCCAATCTGTTATTTGCAACGTCCACAGACCTCGGTGTGAAAGGTGTTGATGCGACCTACGGGAATGGCTTAATCAATTTAACAACAGCATTCCAGCCTTACGGCACGCTGAATGTGACATCCGCAAGCGGAAAACAGCTTGGCTTGCCAAGCCTTATGGGGACTATGATTTCTAGTGGGGCGTTGGGAAGTCTAACTGCAATTCAATCAAGGCTTTCAAATTACATGGTCTTCGATGGCTATCAACGTAATTTCTCAGTCAACCTTTCTGGAATGATTAGAAAGCCATCTACAACGGCTTTACTCAACCCATTGCCGACCAATACAAAAAGTGCTCCATTGGCAATTAAACTGGCGGACGGTTCGGTAATTAGTTCATGGATTCAAGAGCCGTCGACCATGACGGACCATCTGGGCGAGTTTGCTTACAGCCCTGATAGAGTGCTGGAAAATCAGTCGATCTATTTTTCAGTAGACTATAAAGACGGAACCACTTTAGCTTTCGGTAATGGTTATCCAGCTAAGTATTCATACCGACAGGCGCTATTTGGAAATCGTGATATGGTGCTGTTGTCGGCCCAGCTTAGTGAGGATGGCTTATCGTCTCTGGCTGACGGCGGCAGAATGATGAGCTACGGTACTAATCTATCGCCGGATATACGGTTAGCCTTGTCATGGAATGGATCCGCTGACCAAGTGAAATCCGATCCTTCAGCTACGCCGCGTGATGCGAACAACCTTAAAGTTGGTCTAAGCTACAAGTTCAACGACAAGTTGACCGGCGGTGTGACCATGGGCTCGTTGACTGAAACGAACGGTCTTCTTGGCAGTAGTTACGGATATGGTTCTGCGGTTAGTTTTAGTCCGGATAATCGGAGCTACAGTCTTGGCTTCTCAGCCGGCTATGTCATCAACCCAAATAGCAGTCTGCTGATGGAAGCGGGGTATTCAGTGACTCAGGCGGCCCAAGGTAGTGGGTTGATTGCAGGCACAACTGATATCCAGTCACAGTCATTTGGTGCGACTTTCATGAATAAGAATTTGATCGGCGATAATGATCGCCTGATGATTTCTGTTAAACAGCCTCTACGCGTAACTGCAGGCAAGGCGGGTGTGTTAATGCCGTCAGTCGATTCGTTAGGATATGCGCAGTACACGACCGAATGGGCTAGCTTGGTGCCAACAGGGCATGAAATCGACTACAAAGTTTCCTACGATACGCCAGTTGGTGCAAATAAGTCGTTAAGCCTTCAAGCAGGTTATCGTCAGGATGTGATGAATATTGCAGGTAGTCATGATGCCAGTGTGGGCGCTTCATGGAAAATGATGTTCTAAATTGCAAGCACCAAAATAGATTAAGCGATACCTAGGACTGGGCAGTGCTCTAACGCGTTGGATACAGAGGATATTCTGAATTTTGTATAAATAGTAGTGAACTACTGATGATCAATTTACCTTGGCCTACCGAATCGGCCTGGCAAGAATGACTTTTACCGTTCTTACCTATCATCAATCGGCAATTTATGATTCTTTAAATAGCGATGATTCAACGTTTGTCATGAGTAGAAGACGCCAGCTTGCTTGGGCGTCCAATCGACAGAAGGGCTGAACGTTACGCTTGGACGAAAGTAGTCACTTGCCTTCTCGTACGCTCGCGCAACGAGCATTCACGCAATGTGTCAGCCAGAGATTCCAGATTCGGAATGCCCAGGATTATCACCGTTGGGAAGCTGGTGTCCGATGAGCGCAGATGGAGGATACATTGACCGACAAGCCGCATTCCAAGGGGTTTGTGCACGTCGAAATGATCAATGCGGAACAACTCGACGTTTTCTTTCGATTTAGAAAGGATACCCCGTTCAATTCTGACACGCTGCGTTGTAATTTCGTAGTTTGTAGAGAGGCTTCGGACCCAATAGACGAGGTAGGCGATACCCAGCGTAAGAAGGACAGCAAGCCATTGCC
>DIZU01000138.1:3203-8997 GCA_002429455.1 Methylotenera sp. UBA6020
CCACATACAGGACACACTTTAGTTTCGTCATTCATTTTTTCTGCCTTTTTGTTTGATTAGGGTTGCTAATCGTCACACCCTCTTACCGTTTTCTAGCACCCAACAGGTATGTGCATACCATTCGTATAGTGTATATAAGAGGCGATAGTTGAATTGGTATGCTGAAAGTAGGTATTAAATACGGTCATTATTACTTCGCACCTTGCGGATGCGGTCAACCCTCTAAAACTAACATTTCATTTACTTTAGCATCATCGGAAAGAATTTTCTATGAAACCGAAATACCGAGTTCTCGTAGGAACTTCTCAAGCTCAGGTGGTTGCTAACATGCAAGCTTCAGCACGAAACGTAGGATACGTGTATTACTGTTGTGCTGACTAATCATGGATATAATTCGGTAGATTTATGACATTAGGATATGTTAGTGGATTCGGGTTGAGTCCATTTGTTTTAATTTGACTATCACTACGGTTGTGAGAACATCTCAATGACATCAATAAACCGCTTAGGCAGAATAAATTGAGCAGCGCTAATTTCATCAGAGTTTTCAAAAACAAGAAGAACGGCAACAACTACAAAATATTGCATGAAGCACGTGACTGTACTAACAGTCGAGACGGGGCAAGGGTTATGGTTTATTGCCCGGTGGATGACGATTCTCAGATTTTTGTGCGAGATGAAGCCGAATTCCATGAGAAATTTATTGCGTTGGGGTAAACTTAAATTTGTTTTCCCTGCAATTTGTTTGGTTTTCTAAAGCGATTTTTGCCAGCAACACGGAGGAGGCGAAGAAACTTTGGACATTCAAAATGGTTTGGCGCATTGCACACAGCTGCATGGCGAAGTCCATCACGCAAGGAGCTCAGTTCTTTAATTTTTCTATCCAGTTCTTCTGCCTTGGCTGAAAGCAGTGCTTTATTAATCACAGGCCCTTCAGGGGTAAACATTTCACCAATCTCATCAAGCGAGAAACCGGCGCGGCCCCCCATAGATATTAAAGCAAGCCGCTCTATAACATTAGCACTGAATATGCGGCGTAAACCATTTCGACCGTATGACAGAATCAGTCCTTTTTCTTCATAAAATCGTAACGTTGAGGCTGGTAACCCAGATAGTTTTGCGACCTCAGCTATATCCATTATTTCACCTGTCGTAATTAATAGTTGACTTCAAGTTGACTTGAACTTTTATCCTATCTGAGCTTACAACTAAGCACAACATTTTTACCATTAAGTTGGTGGCAGTTATTTATTCTTGAAGATTTTAAGGAGGCAATATGAAAGCTAGTTATTGGCATCAAAAATGGGAACTAGGTGATATTAGATTTCATGAAAGTGAGGCGAACCCGTTATTAATAGAACATTTTGAAAAATTAAATTTGGCAAAGGGCAGTCGTATATTCCTGCCTTTGTGTGGCAAGACACGTGATTTTGCATGGTTACTTGCCTTCGGATATCAAGTTGTTGGTGCAGAGTTGAGTGAACTTGCAATTAACGAGTTGTTTAAAGAGCTTGGTTTAGAGCCGGAAATTTCAAAAATAGGGAAATTGACCTGCTACAGTGCTAAAGATATCGACATATTTGTGGGTGATATTTTTGATGTGACCGTTGAAAATCTTGGGCCAATAAGCGCGATTTATGATCGTGCCGCGTTAGTCGCTCTGCCTACTGGCATACGAGAGCAATATACGTCACACCTGATGAATATAACCGAAGCAGCACCCCAGTTTCTAATCTCTTATGAGTACAACCAACAACTAATGGATGGCCCACCGTTTTCAGTTAGTGAGGGCGAAATAAAGCAACATTATGGTGCTATATACCAATTAAAGTCTGTTGAAAGCAAGAGTGTTATGGGCGGATTGAAAGCAAAAATTGCATCAACAGAAACTGCTTGGTTGCTCCAAAAAGCCAATAAATAGGTTAGATTTATATGCTGAATATTGAATGTGCATTGTTGTACATTTTAAGCTTGAAAGTATTGTGCGATATCTAGGTGGGTGATGCTTTAGAGTTGGCAGAACAAACTGAAAATTCGGTACCTGTCAGATCAGGTCTGAGCTAGTACACTTTATATCATTTAAGGCATCAGCAATTACTTGCGTACTTTCAGGACGCACTAAGCGACTTATTTCGACACCGCTATTTAAAAACACTAATGTAGGCCAAAGCTTTACTGAATATTGACGCCCCAGTCGCTGTCCTTTACCATCCTCAACCTTGATATGTTTCACATTTGGGTAATTAAGCAACGCCATAGCAATAATTGATTGGGCCTCCTGGCAGTATCCACACAAGGTAGCGCCAAACTCAATGATTACAGGGCGAGTTAACTGGTTGATATCTGTTCGATTAATTTGAATATTCTTATTCGTGTAATTATTTGCTTAAAATTTCTTCTATTAGTAGATTCCTAAACACGCCAGTAACTTAGCTCTCATATCCCCACTCATCCCACAATGTTATCCACAGAAATTGTGGAATCAATCCATTGCTGCTGAGACCTCGCAAAGATAAGCAGAAGATTTTAAATAGAATAAGGTTTACTGAATGGGTTAAGTCTAGGCTCGTAACTATGATCAAGCAAATTTTTAATAGAATCCAGCTCAAAAAAGTTAATTAGTTTTAAAAAATAACGTCAGGTAAATTAAACTTGAAATATAAATTTTAAAGGTTAGATCAATGGCAGAAAAAGAATACGACGCAGACTCGGTAAAGGTTCTAAGAGGATTAGAGCCTGTACGTGCCAGGCCGGGTATGTACACGCGAACTGATTCACCTACGCATATTGTTCAAGAAGTGATTGATAACGCGGCTGATGAGGCATTAGGCGGTCACGCCACCAGTATCCATGTCACCATTTTCAAAGATGGTGCAGTAGAGGTATCTGATAATGGTCGTGGTATCCCTGTGGAAATTCCTAAAGGAGAAACTCAGCCAGCCGTAGAGCTTGTATTCGTTCAACTCCATGCAGGCGGTAAGTTCGACAAAGAAGATGAAAACAGTTCTTATCGCTTCTCAGGCGGTTTACATGGCGTAGGCGTTTCCGTCACCAACGCATTGTCTACTCGACTAGATGTGAAAGTGAAGCGTAGTGGCAAAGTGCATAGTCTTTCTTTTGAAAATGGTAACTGCGTTGAGCCATTGACAGAAACGGGCAAGTGTCTGAAGAAAGATACTGGCACGACGGTGAAGTGCTGGCCTGATCCTAAATACTTCGACTCACCGAAGGTATCAATTCAGCAGTTAGAACATCTAATCAAATCAAAAGCCGTGCTATTGCGCGGTGTCAGCGTGACGCTCTCTATCGAAGGCCATAATGGCTTTGAAGCACGCTCATGGGCGTATGCAGACGGTTTGCCGCAATACCTGGATGAATTGATCGGTGAACGTGAAATCGTTGATGATGCAGCACTAATCCCTATCATTTCAGGTGAGTTTTACCATAACGAAAATAGCGATAGCATATCCAAAGGCGAGGGTGCTATATGGGCGTTGTCCTTTGGTGCAGGCGGTGGTCGCGGCGAGTCCTACGTGAATCTCATTCCTACGCTCTCTGGCGGCACGCATGAAGCCGGCATGCGTAATGGAGTCTTCGAGGCAGTTAAATCGTTCATGGAGCATCACAGCATGATGCAGCGTGGCATTAAAGTTTCGTCGGAAGATGTTTGGAATAACATCTACTATGTATTGGCGGCAAAAGTACTAGATCCACAATTCCAAGGCCAAACCAAAGAGAAGCTGACCAATCGAGATGCAATGAAAATGATTGCTTCCGCGGTTAAACCAATTATGGAAACATGGCTGACTCAGAACGTGGAGCATGCAAAGCGTATTTCTGACTTGGTGAACCGCTCCGCAGCTGCCCGTAATAAATCCACGCAGAAAATAGAAAAACGAAAAACAAGTGGTATCAATCTCATGCCAGCCAAGCTTACTGACTGTGAGGCGGCAGGCACAATGGAGGCAGAACTGTTCCTGGTGGAAGGCGACTCCGCTGGCGGTAGTGCGAAGATGGGGCGTAACAATGAATTCCAATCTTTATTGCCGTTGCGCGGTAAGGTCTTAAATACTTGGGAAGTTGATGCAGGGCGCATATTCGCCAACTCTGAAGTGCATGACATCTTTGTCGCACTCGGTATTGAGCCGCACACACTTAAAGACAATCCTGATTTTTCTGGTTTGCGCTATGGCAAATTATGCATACTGTCAGATGCAGACGTAGATGGCTCGCACATTCAAGTATTACTGCTCACCATGCTGTTAAGACACGCGCCTAAATTGATTGAGCGTGGGCATGTGTATATTTCGCAACCGCCACTGTATCGCATTGATGTTCCTGCACAGGGCAAGACTAAGCCGTTGCGTAAAATCTATGTATCGGATGACGCGGAGAAAATCTCCATGATTGAAAAGCTGAAGCGCGAAGGTATAGCAGAGGAAAAACTGGGCATCCAGCGTTTCAAGGGTCTAGGCGAAATGAATCCAGAGCAATTATGGGAAACCACGCTATGCCCTGATACTCGCCGTTTGATACAGGTTCGCTTGCCTGAAGGCGAGGTGGAAGGCGCACTTAAGATGTTTGATATGCTCATGGCAAAGAATGAATCAGCTGCCAGAAAAGAATGGATAGAACGCCGCGGTAACGATGTGGAGGCGGATGTTTAATGGATACGAGTATGCTAGAAAATAATAATGAAGAAAATGCAGTACCGATTGGTGAGTACGCGGAAGAAGCCTATTTAGCCTATGCCGTATCCGTCGTTAAAGGACGCGCGCTACCATCCGTAGAAGACGGCCAGAAACCAGTGCAACGTCGCATCCTGTATGCCATGAAAGAAATGGGCTTGGTGGCTGGCGTCAAACCAGTAAAATCTGCTCGTGTGGTAGGTAACGTACTGGGTATGTATCACCCACATGGTGATAGCTCCGCTTATGAAGCTGCCGTTCGTTTGGCACAAGACTTTACTTTGCGTTACCCATTAATTGATGGACAAGGTAATTTCGGTTCGCGTGACGGTGATGGTGCTGCTGCAATGCGATACACCGAGATGCGTTTATCTCCAATCGCCGACTTACTCCTGTCCGAGATTGACCGAGGCACAGTAGATTTCCAGAATAATTACGATGGGGCTTTTCAAGAGCCAGTGTTACTGCCAGCACGCCTACCGATGATGCTATTGAATGGCGCTTCTGGTATTGCCGTGGGCATGGCCACTGAAATGGTGCCGCACAATATGCGCGAGATCGCCAACGCAGTGTTGCACATCATGGACAATCCAGACTGTACGACTGCTGAGTTTATGCAGCATGTGCCTGGACCTGACTTTCCCGGTGGCGGTCAGTTGATTACACAAACCGCCGATATCCTTTCTACCTATGAAACAGGCCGCGGTTCGTTAAGACTTCGGGCTAGATGGATAGTTGAGCCGATGGCGCGCGGTCAATGGCGCATCATCATCAATGAACTGCCGCATGGGGTTTCTGTGGAAACGATACAGGATGAAATCCTAGCTATATCCAATCCCAAACCGAAAAAAGACAAAAAGACAATAGACCAAGATCAGTTGCTGGTAAAACAGTCTGCCTTAAGCATGATTGACACAGTAAAGAGCGAAGGCAAGAAGGATGTTCGTCTCATCATCGAGCCGAAAACCAGCAAGGTTTCCAGCGACGAACTGATGGCGTTCCTGTTGCTGCATACCTGTATGGAAGTCTCATGTCCGGTCAATATGGTGATGATAGGCACAGATGGCCGCCCAGCACAAAAAGGCATGATTGCCATCCTTAAAGAG
>DIZU01000138.1:9180-17436 GCA_002429455.1 Methylotenera sp. UBA6020
GTCATCCGTAATTCAGATGAACCGAAAGCTGATTTGATTGCCGCTTTTCAGCTAAGTGAAATCCAAGCGGAAGATATTCTGGAAATCAGGTTGCGCCAACTTGCTAGGTTGGAAGGCTTCAAGATTGAAAAAGAATTGAAGGACTTACGTGAAGAAGCCGACGGCTTACAAACCATCTTGGGCAGCGATACCAAATTACGCAGACTTACCGCAAAAGAAATAAAGCAGGACGCCGAGAAGTATGGCGATGATCGTCGTACATTGATTGAGCCGGTTGAGCGTGCGCAGGGCGGTCAAAAAGCGTTTGTGGTGGATGAGCCTGTCACTATTCTGTTATCTAAGAATGGCTGGGTCAGGGCTAGACAAGGCCACGGCGTAGAGCGTGACTCCATCGCCTGGAAACCTGGAGACGGTGAATTTGCGGTCATTGAAACGCGCACGATTCTGCCGATTGTATTACTGGACACTAATGGCCGATGCTACGCATTTGATGCTTCGGCTGTGCCTGGCGGCAAGGGGGATGGTATACCTGTCAGCTCGATAATCGAGGTGCAGAACGGGGCTAAATTAGTCCATGCGATTTCCGGTAAGGACGACGAAAGATACTTGTTCACCACATCGAACAGTTACGGGTTCGTTGCACCGCTAAAAGGTCTAGTGGCACGACCAAAAGCAGGTAAGGCTTTCATGAAGCCGGAAGATAACGCGACCATCCTGCAACCGATCAAACTGGATGAGAGGACACATATCGCTGTTACCTCAACAGAGAACAAGCTATTAGTATTTCCTATGAGCGAAGTGAACGAATATCCGAATGGCGGCAAAGGCGTGCGGATTATGGACATCCCAGATAATGCCTCGTTGTCTCGTATCGAACTGAGTGACGGCCAATCGGCCAATATCGTAGTTAAAGGAAAACCCAAAGTAATTGAAGGTGATAACTTAACTAAATATCTGCTGAAACGGGCCAGAAAAGGCCATGCGGTTCAGGATAGCAAACCTGTGGCAAGGAAACAGGCAGGCCTCTTTTAATATTTAGTCTGATTAGAGTAAACCATGAAGGATAAGTGCGTAAAGGCTGGCCTGAATTGCCACTGAATCTGTAGCTACTTTTCAGGCTATTTTGAGTGTCCTCTTTGGGCCGAGGTTGTGTCAAAACACCAATAAATTTAATCTGAAATAAACACATTAATCTAGATGTTGTATAATGCAACTATCTGATTATATTGTTTTTATTTAAATATGAAGCGATTTATACCAGATCAAGACAGAACACAAAGCACTCTTCTTCCAGGGTTGCTGGATGAATATATAGCAGAAGAAAACCCGGTACGCGTGATTGATGTATTTGTGGATCAGTTAGATTTAGCGCATTTAAGGTTTGAAGGTGTTGATCCAGCCCAGATTGGTCGGCCGTCTTATCACTCATCTATCATGCTCAAGCTATAAGCAATCGACCTCGCATCAAGTACGCTTGACTGAGCGTATTGCGATGTTCCAGGCGCAAATGAAACCCCTGGAAACGATTGAAGCTGAGGTACAGACATCTCCAGATAAGCAGGTATCACAAACTGACCCTGTGCACGTTCCATGCAACATCGCGGTGGTGGCATTGTGGGCTATAACGTACAAGCAGCGGTAGATATGCAGCATCACCTTATCGTAGCGCATGAAGTGACGACGGTTGGGCATGATAGAACGCAATTAGCGAACATGGGAAAACAGGCAAAAGATGTGTTGCAAAAAGAGGCACTAACCGTGGTTGCTGATATCCCCACGCATGCAAACTGTTTCTATGTCTAGTGTTTCCACACTGGCTGGAATATCAATAGCGTTTAAGCCTAACCTGCTAGCGGTGCTATTAGTTTGTTTAAGATTGAGTGCGGTATTTTCGGTTGCTGTAGATTTAACACTGACCTCTTTGAGTTCTAGCGCAATTTCTTCAGCCATTGCTAATTTGGATATAGCCGCTAAGATGGCCGCAGTGATTAATCGATTGTTTCTAATCATTATTTTTATACTCCCAGATGCTGATTCAAATTAACATGACCAACCGTCATGTTTGTTTGCAGTGGTAGTATTCAAATAAGAACGTGGCAACGAATATACTTACTCAAATATTTCTTACCTATAGATTGATGTAGTTGTAGATTTACGCATTTATAGTTAACTCACTGTTTTATGAGTAATTTAGTGCATATGAAAAACATATATGCATGATTTTTTGATACATTTTCTACAGCGTACTGCTATGGAATTTCTGTGGAGATATAAATGTAGAAGCGAAACAACAAATTCGCTTCTACTCAGGATCACCCCGCCCTAATTCGAACATTACGACTACATCAAGGCAGGTCTCCTGACTCTCGGGTGATGATCTTATTCGCGGCCTTCCCAAATCTAACGACTCAGTGGCTAAGGGTGCGAACAGACTATCCGATTACAGTTGCGGGGGGGCAGTTTTGGAGTGAGTTTTGAGGTTTTTATCTCAAAGAGCCGCACCAAATTCCCTATTAATCAACTCAAGTGACACTTAAGCTGAACTTGACGATCACAGTGTAGTTTTTGACAAGGGTTTAAGTCAAGCAAGACTGAGTCTGGTGCTATTTTAAAATATAAGAAACAGCGGATTTAAGACGAAGAGCAAACTGTAGGAGTGAATAATGGTTGTATGTGTTGTAACGTATGATTTTATTTAAATATTTTGTAAAAATAACTTACCAACACGCCAAGACTCAACCAAAAAAGAGCGTTAGCAATTGCAGTTGCTTGTATAAACGTACTAGCTAACTCTTCTAATGCTGTAGCGGCATGCATTAACGGTTCAGGTGCGCCTATTATGTAAGGCGTGACTATCAAAACTAAGCCCAATACTTTAAAGCCAACTTGTTTTACAAAGACTAAAAGGTACAAACTAGTCGCGCTCATTAATACAGTTAACAACCACCATAGCTGTCTATCATGCAGAGGAGCTGACTGAGCGCCAGGCAGCTCAGGTGGCAGTCCTAATGAAGGTGTTACGAAAAAAACTACGTAACCAGCTAACCCCCATAACAAGCCCGCACGCCAGTCATCAGCTTTATAATTAGCTGGGCTGTCATTAGCTTTTTTCTTGCTATTCACGCGCAAACTAAAGGCTGCTGTAAGAAATAGTCCAAAGCCTATTGCCAAGCTAATGTTAGCTAATGCGGTAAATGCCGTGCGTTCAGCGCCATCAGCGGGTTGCCATACGTTCGAGTGATGGTCGTGATCTGTATCGTCATGTCCATGATTGTTGCTGACGCTAATTTTTGCAGCAGTTGCCTGTTCATAAACCTCAGCTTGGCTGATGATAGGCTTGATTTGTAGTTGTTGAACAGCCGTTAATAGTAGCCCAGCTAGAATGCCGGAAAAAGTTGCTGTAGCAACGATGCGTTTGAACGCACTCCAGTTAATCACGGTGTTTAGTGGCAAGGAAAGCCGGCAGAGTGACGTCCATCATGGGCTGCATTATGCAGTTGTGACATTTCTGAAAAGCCAGCGCCGTAAAGCAAAATTGCACCTAAAGCCACTGCTAATAAGCTGGTTAGTATTTTTTCTTTTATGGCAGTTAATTGCGGTGTTGCCAAACTATCAAGAGTGCTAATATTTGATGACATGATTTTCCTATTTTCAGAAGTGTTGCACAGCATTATTATATTCAACTAAATGGAATGCTAACATACTTAACGGCAAAAGATGATGTGTTTTAAGCATCTAGCTGAGACTACAATTAAGTCTTGATTAAAGAAATTAAGCTGCTTTTTAGAGCCCGTTTTAGGTAAATTATTTAGGATAAATATATTAAATAATTTATAATCATTTCACTAAGGTACTGATGCCATTTGAATGCGCTAAGTGAAAAGGGAAACAGGTGCGTTTTACAATGCCTGTGCTGCCCCCGCAACGGTAAATGAGCATTAAATTTTCAGCTCATGAGCCCGGATACCTGCCTTGGACATTACATTACTAGCATTGTGTTGCGGAGGGCGACACCGATGGCTGCCTGTTTTCGCATCCGTCTTTTGTTCCGCTTTCGAACTGGTTTAACAACCATTAATTTTTCACAATCAGCAGTCTTTCGTAAATGGCTAAATAACGCCATTTGTAAGCAGGCAATTGATATGTGTAGGTTTTAAGCGGTAATTGTCATATTTAAAAAGAACTGCGATGAGAACTCATACTCGACATATATTGATGTGCACAGGCCCCCTTTGTACCGAGGGCGGTAAGGATGCTGAAGCCATGTTCAAGCGCTTGGGCGATAGCATTGATGCGCGTCCAAGTTTACGTGTTAAACGCACCCGCACACATTGCATGGTGGTTTGTAAAAACAAAGGACCATTGGTGGTGGTTTATCCTGAAGGCGTTTGGTATCAATGTAAGGATGAGCATGCTTTAAATCGAATCGTCACTGAGCATCTTGAAGAAGGGCGTTTAGTTAATGATTTGATATTTCATAAGCTAGGCGAGGGTGATGTTGGCTCAGTAGATGGTGTAAGTATGGATGGAAAATTCATTAATGACTGATTTGAATAAGCCTACGGCACGCATTGTCTTGCTTACGCATGCGCCGAGTGATCTTGCCATGTTGCATAGTGCGCTCAAGCTTTTGCCTGCTGATTTTCCAGAGTGTGCAGGTGTGAACTTGCAAAATGTTGAGAGTGAAATTCCTCAAGGTACTCAAACTCATAAAAATACTGAAACTCACATAGCACAAAACCATTCAAACAGCTTCGCTTCAGCCGAAATCATCATATTGCGCGTTTTGGGTCGTTTAAGTTCTGTGCAGGGTTTTCCTGACTTAGTTAGTCAAGCTAAGCAGCGCGGCTGTTACCTGATTGCTATCAGTGGCACAGGTGAGCCTGACCCTGAACTGGCTGCGGTTTCTAGTGTTGCACCAGACGTGTTGCAATCGGCCATGATGTATTTTCAGGCGGGTGGCAGCGTTAATATTGCACAGTTAATGCGCTATCTATCTGACCATTTATTATTCACGGGATTTGGTTACGATGCCCCGCGTGCGTTGCCTGAGCATGGCATTTATCATCCTGAATTAGCACAAGATGCCACTATAGAAGATTGGCTGGCGTTTCGACATGCAGCACAAGCTAGTGTCGGCATTGTTTTTTATCGTGCACATTGGTTAAGTGGCAACACACGTTTTGTGGATGCCTTGATTGATGCGCTAGAAGCGCGTGGGTTGAATGTATTGCCGGTGTTTACTTCGTCGTTGCGTGCAGGGAGTGACGGTGCTGCCTTACCTATGGGGCTGCGCTATTTTGAAGGTGCGCAAGGCGTGCATATTGATGTATTAATCAATACTACATCCTTTGCCATGGGCGAAATTACTGCTGGTGCTACTACGCCTGCCGGTTGGTCGGTTGCTGCATTGTCGCATCTTAACGTACCGGTATTGCAGGCGATGACCAGTGGCATGACCTTGCACCAATGGACGCAATCCACACGCGGCATGACACCGCTGGATGCCGCCATGAATGTGGTGTTGCCGGAATTTGATGGGCGCATTATTGGTGTGCCTATCTCGTTTAAAGCGCATGCTGCGGGCTTGGCGCAAGAGCTTATTGAGTATGAACCAGTCCCCAATCGCGTAGCGCGAATAGCCGGTTTAGCTGCGCGTTTTGCGCAATTAAAACATAAGCCTAATTCAGCCAAGCGTGTAGCATTCATGTTCACCAACGCTAACAGCAAGGCTTCGCAAATCGGTAATGCGGTTGGACTGGATGCGCCTGCGTCGTTGATTGCAATATTGCATGCCATGCAAACTGATGGTTACAACATTGAAGGCCTTCCTGAAAGCGGCACTGCGCTGATACACCAGCTGATAGACCGCTGTGCTTATGACCAGACTTATCTGACTACTGAGCAGCTTAGGAATGCAACTGGACGCGTGCCTGTTGCACAGTATAAGCAATGGTTTGCTGAGCTTCCCCAAGAGATGCAGCAAAAAATGGAGGCACAGTGGGGCGAGGCACCAGGTAGTGCTTATGTGCAAGATGGCCATATCGTGCTGGCTGGCATGACGTTTGGTAATACCTTCGTCGCATTACAGCCGCCACGCGGTTATGGCATGGATCCAGACGCGATTTACCATCAGCCAGATTTGCCGCCTACGCATCATTATTACGCGCTTTATCGCTGGCTTAAAAGCGACTTTCAGGCGGATGCCATTGTGCATGTAGGTAAGCACGGCACGCTAGAGTGGCTGCCAGGTAAGGGCGTGGGTTTATCTGCAGATTGCTTTCCAGACGCGCTGCTGGATGATATGCCGTTGTTTTACCCATTCATCATCAATGATCCGGGCGAGGGCGCGCAGGCTAAACGCAGAGCGCATGCCGTGGTGGTTGATCACCTCATGCCGCCCATGACAACTGCCGATACTTACGGTGCGCTGGCGCAGCTCACGCAACTTGTGGATGAATATTATCAAGTAGAAGTGCTAGACCCCACGAAGTTACCACTATTACAGCAACAAATTTGGGATTTGGTTAAACAAACCAATCTTGATAGCGACTTGCAGCTTAGGCTGTTACAGCACGACCACGACCATGATCACGAGCATTCGCATGATAACTCTTCCGGGCATGACCACGATCATGAGCATCATCACGGGCACGACCATCATGATCATCACCACGACGAGCTACCCAGCGAATTGGGAGCCATGGATGGTGCTGACATCGCACACTTAATTGAAGACCTGGATGGTTATTTGTGTGAATTAGGTACTGCACAGATTCGGGATGGCCTGCATATTCTGGGTCAAGCACCTGCGGATGACAAAATGGTCGATATGCTGTTATCGCTAACACGGCTGCCTAACCAGGATATTCCTGGCTTGCAGGAAGAAGTCGCTAAATTTTTCGGCTTAAAAATTGATATGCTGCTAGAAGAGCGCGGCAGACGAATCAACGTAACTCCGCTACTAAGTCAGCTAGTTCAGCGCCCAGTAGTGACGCGCTCTGATGCGATTGAGGCGATTGATGGTTTATGCGGCAAGTTATTGACTAAGCTTCAATCCAGCAACTTTAATGCAGCCATGATAGATGACGTACTTGATAGTTTGTTCGGCGTTATGCATGAAGAGGGTCGTATCTCTGCGCAAGCACTGTTGCAGCCGGTAGCAAAGCCACAGTCTATTTCTTTAATGAGTGGATATAAACAACCGCTCAAAAGACACGCATCTGCTGCGACATCTATCTCTGTATCTCAAGTTAAAAGCACTCAAACGGCAAACGTTCAAACTACGGGCAATCGTTTTGAAGGTTTGCACAGCGTTCTATTATTTACCTGTAATACTTTAGTGCCCAACCTTATTCGTACCACAGATGAAATTCACTATCTGCTACTTGGTTTATCCGGCGGTTATGTGCCTGCAGGCCCGAGCGGCGCGCCTACACGAGGAATGGCGCATATATTGCCTACAGGCAGAAACTTCTATTCTGTTGACCCGCGCAGCGTACCTTCACAATCAGCTTGGCGGGTAGGGCAGCAGTTATCGCATGAAGTGCTGGCGCGACATTTGAAAGAAACGAGTAGCTATCCTGAGAGCGTAGCCATTAGTATTTGGGGCACCAGTGCCATGCGCACACATGGCGACGACGTGGCGCAAATATTAGCGCTGATGGGTGTTAAACCAGTATGGCGACCAGAGAATCGTCAATTAATAGGCGTAGAAGTGATTCCGCTGGTCGAGCTTAAGCGTCCGCGTATTGATGTCACTACCCGTATTAGCGGCTTCTTCCGTGATGCGTTTCCACAACTGGTCAACTTGATTGATGACGCAGTGCAAGCAGTAATCGCGTTAGATGAGCCACTGACAGAAAATTTTGTTAAAAAACATTATTTAGCAGAATTAGCGCAGTGGATAGGCAAAGGCTTAAGTGAAGAAGCGGCACGCAGCCGTGCTGGTTTCCGCATATTTGGCGCCAAGCCAGGCAGTTATGGCGCGGGTATTCTGCCGCTGATACAAGAAAAAAACTGGCAAGTCGATCAAGACTTTGCCGAAGCGTATATCAACTGGGGCGGTTATGCTTATACGCGCCACGTGCAAGGCGCGGATGAGCGTGAAGCGTTTAAAGTGCGCTTATCGGGCGTTCAGGTAGCACTGCATAACCAAGATAACCGCGAGCATGATATTTTTGATAGTGATGATTATTTGCAATTTCATGGTGGCATGATCGCAACTATCAGAGCATTGACTGGCCAACAGCCACG
>DIZU01000104.1:0-1335 GCA_002429455.1 Methylotenera sp. UBA6020
TAGTAATAGCAATAAAAATAAAAGAAATAGTGATCCACATGCTGATCGTGAGGCGAGCCGATACGAAACGCCACTGCCTAGTCGTGAGCTGATATTATCAACTATGAGCGAGCAGGGTGTTCCTTTGAGCGTGGAGCAGTTATATTTACTGTTGGATATTAGTGATGCAGAACGCGATATTTTTAATCGACGCCTGAACGCAATGGAGCGCGAAGGGCAGGTTATTAAAAATAGAAAAGGTGCGTTATGTATTGCCGATAAGCTCGATTTAATTGCTGGCGTGGTGCAAGGGCATCCTGACGGGTTTGGTTTTTTGATTCCAGACGATAAAACCAAATTGAATGGCGAGGATTTATTTCTAAGCCCTAAAGAAATGTCGCAAGTGATGCACGGTGACCGTGCCATGGTGCGTATGAGTGGTTTGGATAGAAGAGGCCGGCCAGAGGGCAAGTTGGTAGAGGTGCTGGAGCGCCGTACTCAAAAGCTGGTAGGGCGTGTGATTCGGACCAGTGGCGTGACTATAGTGGCCGCTGAAGATAAACGGATTAATCAGGATGTATTGATTCCATATCATCTGGATATGGATGCTAAACCAGGCCAAGTGGTAATGGTCGAGATAACAGAACAGCCATCAGCGCATGCACAGCCTATGGGTAAAGTGGTTGAAATCTTAGGTAACTATGCTGATAGCGGCATGGAGATTGAAATTGCTTTGCGTAAGCACAATCTGCCTTATGAGTTTAGTGCCGAGGCTGTGAAACTTGCAGAATCGTATCCTAAGTTGGTACAGCCTGCCGATTACAAAGGCCGGATAGATTGTCGTGAAATGCCGTTGATTACCATTGATGGTGAAACCGCACGTGACTTTGATGATGCTGTGTATGCTGAACCACAAGGCAAAGGTTGGCGACTGGTGGTAGCCATTGCTGATGTGAGCTTTTACGTTAAACCTAATGATGCTTTGGATAAAGGCGCATTTGAACGCGGCAACTCAGTTTATTTTCCACGCCGTGTGATTCCAATGTTGCCAGAAGCGTTATCGAATGGCTTATGTTCGCTAAACGCTGATGTAGATCGGCTTTGCATGATATGTGACATGCAAGTAGATAGTGCTGGCATCGTTAAGCAATACAAGTTTTATCCCTCTGTGATGCGTTCCAAAGCACGCATGACCTATACCCAAGTATATGAAATATTACAAAACCCACAAGGCGAGCTAGCAACAGAGTATGCATGGCTCATGCCGCACTTGCAGAATTTATATAGCGTTTACCAGTTGATGCTGATTCAGCGTGAAAAACGTGGTGCTATTGAGTTTGAATCATCAGAAACCAT
>DIZU01000104.1:1575-4602 GCA_002429455.1 Methylotenera sp. UBA6020
TAGAATTACTACGCACGTTTATGGGTGAGTTTGGTTTTGGGGTCGGCGGCGGCGATACACCGCATGCTAAAGATTATGGCAAACTGATTGCGCGTATTAAAGACCGTCCGGATGCTCAGTTGCTGCAAACCGTATTGCTGCGCTCTATGCAGCAAGCGGTATATAGCCCCGATAACTTAGGTCACTTTGGTTTGGCATACGAAGCCTATGCGCACTTTACCTCGCCTATACGCCGTTATCCTGATTTACTGATTCACCGTGCTATCAAGGCGGTGCTTCAAGGCGACCAGTATAAAGCGGGTGATTGGAATAATTTAGGTGTGCAATGTTCTATGACGGAGCGTCGGGCTGATGATGCCACGCGCGATGTGACCAATTGGCTTAAATGTTTTTATATGCAGGATAAAATTGGCGAAGTATTCGAAGGCACAGTTGCTGGCGTCACCAGTTTTGGTTTGTTTGTCGCGTTAGATGGCGTGTATGTTGAAGGTTTATTACACGTTACTGAGTTAGGCAACGACTATTTTCATTACGATAAAGCCCGCCATGAGATGGCTGGCGAGCGCACTGGCGTGCGGTATCGCTTAGGCGATAGATTAACGATTAAAGTCGTACGTGTGGATTTGGAAACCACTAAGATAGACTTTACTTTAGTGAATAAAAACAAATCACTGGAAGATAGTCCTAAAGTTACCTCTAGTAAATTTAACGCAGATGTTAAACCAAGCGGGAGTGACAAATCTACAAAAAAACCTAACAAAGGTGGTTCTAGTGCCAAGTTTGAAGGTGAGTTTGGTCTAAAGCTAGAACGAAACCCGAAAAGTAAAACAGCAGATAAGCCTGCAGGAAAATCAAAAGCCACAGGCAAATCAAAAGCTACAAAATCAAATAAAAAAACTGATAAAAATCAACAGAAACCGACTAAACGTAAGAACTAAATTTAAGGTAAAGAAATGAGCGACGCCCGTATTTTATTTGGCTTTCATGCAGTATTAAGCCGTTTACGCCAACACAGTGCCAGTGTGCAAGAAATTTTGATTGATCGCGATCGCCTGGATGCGCGTATGAAAGACCTTCTCAACATGGCTGAAATTCAAGGCGTGCGTACTATGCAGGTTGACCGTGCCCGCCTGGATGGTATGGCTGGTATGAATGGCCGCCACCAAGGTGTTATTGCACGCGTGGTTGATACACCAATCCCGTATAAAGATATTCATGACATATTAGAGTCTGACTTAACTGAGCCGCCATTTTTCTTGATTCTGGATGGGGTTGAGGATCCACACAATCTGGGCGCTTGTTTGCGTGTGGCAGATGCCATGGGTGTACATGCCGTTATCGCGCCAAAAGATCGTGCAGTGGGCCTGAATGCCACTGTGCGTAAGGTGGCATGCGGTGCGGCAGAAACAGTGCCGTTTATTGCTGTCACAAATTTAGCCAGAACGATACGTGAGCTTAAAGAAGCCGGTGTTTTTGTGGTTGGAACTACCATGGATGCGCCAAGTAACTTGCTCAATATGAAGCTGGATGGGCCAATTGCCATTGTATTAGGCGCAGAGGGCGATGGTATTCGTCGTTTAACTGCAGAGACTTGTGATGCTTTAGTCACGATTCCGATGTTTGGCTCTGTTGAAAGCTTAAACGTGAGTGTGGCCAGTGGGATTTGTTTGTACGAGGCTAGACGTCAGCGCAGTTTGGCTAATTAGCTATTTAACACTGAACTGTTCATTATTCCCGGCTTAGTGTGGCAATACATGATGTAGGAGCGATTTTTAAATCGCGAATTTAGGTTCAAGCTAAGATATTCGCGATTTAAAAATCGCTCCTACAATTACAAGAGTTTTAGTGTACTCAAGGTTCGTTGTCGTATATTTTTTAACAAAGCTGCGTTGTCAATCAACGACTCACCATAGCTAGGTACTAGGGCTTTCATTTTTTGCTGCCAAGCGGTGCTGCTCATCTGTGTGCTAAAGCAGCGCTCAATTACGTTGATCATGGCTTGCACGGCGACAGATGCTCCTGGAGACGCGCCTAGCAAAGCCGCAATAGAGCCATTTTGCGCAGCAACTATTTCAGTCCCAAATTCAAGCTTGCCACCTTTTTCATCACATTTTTTGATGATTTGAACGCGTTTCCCGGCATTTTCTAAATGCCAGTCAGTTTCAACTGCTTGTGGGTAGAATTGACGCAGTGTGGTGACCCGCGAGGTATGTGTTTGTATGGCTTCACCAATCAGGTAGCGTGTTAAATCAATATTATGACGACCTGCGCTTAACATTGATTTCAGGTTATTCGGTTTGACCGATTTGAATAAATCTAAATAAGAACCTTTATTCAAAAATTTAGTGGTAAACCCAGCATAAGGCCCAAACAACAACGCGGGCTTGCCGTTGATAATACGTGTATCCAAGTGCGGTACAGACATTGGCGGTGCACCTAATGCGGCCTTCCCGTAGACTTTGCTGTTGTGATATTGAGTAACTGCAGGGTTATTGCAGACCAGCCATTGACCGCTGACGGGAAAGCCGCCATAACCATGGCTTTCTGGAATGCCTGACTTTTGTAGTAATTTTAATGCGCCACCGCCAGCACCTAAAAATATAAAGCCAGCATCAACTAGGGTGATCTTTTTGCTACTAAGGTCTTTTAAGCGAACTCTCCAGCGACCATTACTTAATTGTTTGAGACTTGTAACTTCGGTGTTGAGTGCGAGATTAAAGTTATTTTGAGTTTGCTGATGCTTTACTTCGAGGTGTTTTACCATGTTGCGCGTTAATGCCCCAAAATCAACATCACTGCCATAGCTAACGCGGGTAGCGGCTACTTTTTGGTTGGGGTCACGATTTTGCATGATGAGCGGCATCCACGATGTTAGCGTTGCTACATTGTCGCTAAACTCCATGTCTTTAAACAGGTGATGCTGCTTCATTAGCTCGTAGCGTTTACGCAAGAAGTCAACGTCGGCATCGCCCCAAACAAAGCTTAAGTGCGGTGTGGGATTGATAAAATTTATTGGTGAAGGTAACG
>DIZU01000104.1:4744-9148 GCA_002429455.1 Methylotenera sp. UBA6020
GAAGGTAACGTGTTTTGTTCAACAAGATAAGACCAAAACTGTAACGACACTTCAAATGAAGCATTAATGGCTAATGCGCGATTGATGTCTATATTGCCGTCAGCACTTACTGGCGTGTAATTCAACTCACAATATCCGGCATGGCCAGTACCCGCGTTGTTCCAGGCGTCGGTGCTCTCCGCTGCGACTTTAGGCAAACGCTCTACCATCATCATATTCAAGGAGGCATCTAATTCAGATAATAATGAAGCTAGCGTGGCACTCATCACGCCGCTTCCTACTAAAAGCACATCTACTTTGTTTTCAGTCATCATTAAATTTATATTGATTTTGCTCTAAATTTTGGTCAATAAAAAAGCCTGTTGTCGACAGGCTTTAGTTCTCGATGGGGTTTTAACTAAACTTGTTAGCATGAAATAATTATGTAATAAAAAATTTTACAGTAAATGGTATGGTTTTGGGGAATAATAATTGAGTGCAAGATGGCGGTATTTGGTCAAATTGCCATCTAAGTTAACGCTTAAATTTGCAATTAGCAAAGGCCAATAGTTTTAGTGGTCAAAGTTGCCGACGCTAGGATAGAATCGTAAGCAAATGTCTTGTATTTATGTAAGACATTCAAAATGTCTTTATTTTTGACTGAATATTAGAAAATAGGAAAATCTGGGAAATTCAACAAATGCAATTCGTTTTTTTTGCTGACAGCAACTAGATTCAATTCTTAATAAAATGACGGCGAACCTTTGAAGTTTATAGTCTGCTTCGATTTACCAATTTTAGTAAACACATCGTTGATGTGAAGTGGTAGAGAGCCAAATACAGTGTTGGGAATGCGTTAAATCTCAGGTCTCAACATGACAATTCAGGCATAATATCCCTAACTAGTTTATGGGGAAGGTATGGGTCTGGACACGCGTACAGTCATGGTGATGTTTGCCATGCTGGCTTTTATGTTTTTTTGCCTTCTTCAGTTGGCCGGGTTACATGTTGGACGCATCCGCGGCGTGCGGCAATGGGCCGTGGCCAATTTGTGCATCAGTCTCGGACTTAGTCTGGCGTATTTCTACACCTATCCAACACCAGGGCATCATTGGGCTGTCGTCTTTGGTGCAACATTGATTGCGACTGGGATCTGCTTACAACTTACCGGTATTCAAGCATTCAAAGAAGAACGCAGTAACTGGCAAGTTGCAGTGCTGATTGTCAGTTTGGTTTTCATTCAAGGGATCTGGTTTGGTGTCATGCATGCTGATAATAGCTCCCGTGCCATCGTTAACTCTCTTTTATTTGCCATGGTCTATGCTGCTAGCGCGCGTGCGCTTCTCATCCATATTGAGCCTAGGTTAAGAATTGCATATTGGTTTACAGGGCTGTGCTTTGCCATACTGGTGGTGGTAATGCTAGTGAGGGGCATCATGATATGGTTGTTGCCAGCAGGTGCTTATGGCCTGTATGTCAATATGGCACTTAATCCTTTGTCATTTTTTATCAGTTGCATGGTCCAACTGTGCGTGACTTTTGGTTTCTTATTGATGCTGAACTATCGGCTTCTTACAGACTTACAGGTAATTGCCTCACGTGACGCATTAACCGGCGCACTAAACCGACGCAGTATTGAAGAGGAGGCCTTACGCTTGAAGGCCCGCTGTGAACGTACCGGAAATCCGCTGGCAATTACGATGATTGATATTGACCATTTCAAATCCATTAATGACCGTTATGGGCATCCAGTGGGAGACGAGGTGCTACGTCGATTGGCAAAGATTGCACAAACCTCTATACGTGCTGATGATTATTTTGCCCGCTATGGTGGAGAGGAATTCTGCTTGCTTCTACCTTCCACAACAGAGAATGAAGCATGGGCCTTAGCTGAACGCTTGCGTATAACTTATGCCGAAATGATTGTGGAAATTGGAGTGGAGTCCTTGAATAGTACCATCAGTATTGGCGTGGCAGACTCAACTTCTATTGGGTTGGAGTTCACATCTCTGGTGGCTGCTGCAGACCAAGCACTTTATCGAGCCAAGCAGCAAGGTCGCAATCGGGTGGTCTCTTATTCAAGCATGGATTAATCATGCTTGGTATGTACCGCATGAAAAATGGCCTTTACCTATTGGGTCGGGAGTTGCCAGCTATTCATAGGCTGGACAGAAATATCTTAAATATTTAGAAGCAGAGGTAGAGAAATGCAACATGTTGTTGAAAATGTCATAACCGTTTCACATGTGATTCAATTAGCTGTGGCCCCGGTGTTTTTATTAACGGGTATAGGTGCAATTCTGACCGTGTTGGCTGGTCGCTTAGGCCGTGTGGTGGATAGATTTAGGGTGTTGATGGAACGGCATGACCAACCTCAACCAAAAGTATTACTTGAGATGCACATTTTGTCACGTAGAGCTAGGTTGGTGCACCGGGCAATTACTTTGTGCACAATGGCTGCATTATTTGTGTCTATCGTGATTGGTGCTTTATTTGTCGGTTCCGAGATTAACTTGGATTCATCCCACCTTGTTTCACTCATGTTTATTTTAGCGATGTTGAGTTTGATCTCAGGATTGATCTGTTTTTTGCGTGAGATTTATCTTTCTATTCATGCTTTTGAGTTACCACCCAGTAAGAAATTAAAGTAAAAATCCCATATTTTGGGCTGGCTTTGTCTTAGGCAAGTTTCTATTTAAACAGGATCAATTATGAGGCTATATGAATCCTGATGACTTACAGCGCTTGGTTACTTTTGCCATGCCATATGGCAAATACAAAGGCCGTCTCATCGCTGACTTACCGGGCAATTACTTAAATTGGTTCGCGCGTAAAGGGTTCCCGCCCGGTGAGGTCGGCCGGTTATTGGCACTGATGCAAGAAATTGATCACAACGGGCTGTCACCGCTGCTGGAGCCACTACGAAAGCGACTGGGCTGAGTGTCTAGTGTCTTTGGCGATTTATTCTGATCGACTATCAGCCGTCGAACGCGGTTTTTTTTATTGCTCAAAAATTCTACGATTGGCCGTTCCCCAACTGGGCCAATCACTTAGCCTGTATATCCCCACCCAGCCCACAAAGTTATCCACAGAAATTGTGGAGTAGACGATTGTCGACTTTTGGGGTAACGCCAACTTCAAACAGAATTTTATCTTAAGCTATTTCCTATGCATAATCTGCATCTAGGCTTTGCTGAACAGCCCTCGAAAAACGATCTCTAATTAAACCCAGCCAATATCTTGGCTATCTGCACCGGGTCGCCACTTTGAATGACATTGGTAATTGATGGGTCATTCTTATGTAATTCTGCATCACCGTCTAACTTGTCTATAGCCCAACCTGCGCCAATAGAGATTAACGTCGCCACTGTCATCACCATAATTTTGCGGGAACGTGTGCTGTCAAGATCTTGAGCATCGAAATAACGATTCAAGGCGTATGCGGCCAAGGAGAAGACAATAGTTGATATTAAAAAATTCAGCATACTTTTACAACTCCACTTTATCGGACAGTTCATCAGACTTATTTCGGCTAATGTCTCGTAGCATAAAACTGTATAGTCCCTCCACCTTGTCGCGTGCCCATGGCGTTTTACGCAAAAACTTTAGGCTTGAGGTAATGCTGGGGTCATTGCTAAAGCAGCGTACGGGTATGCGCTCAGCTAATTCAGCCCAACCAAAATGCGCCACCAGCGCTGTGACTATAGCTTCCAGCGTAAGGCCATGCAAAGGGTTGTTACGTTGCTTATGTAGAGGCTCTGGCTGAGTGTCTGGAGCGATGGGGAGGGTGACTGCTGGTGGTTTCATGTGTTTTTCTCTTCTCGTGACGGGCTTGCAGAAAGAGACCTCTTATAGTTCGTGAATCTGCGCCAGTTAAAATGGTTCTATTTCGTGAGCTGGTCAATAAATATAAATTATGCTGCAAATTCATTGTTAATGAAATGATAGCGGCAGGTTTTTGACTGTAAAGTTGTGAGTGTAGTGCCATCATTCAATTCCGGGAAATAAATCATGCAGCACTGTTGCTATTATTGTTTAGTGTACCAATACCGAACATCATTTTATTGCATTGCTTACCCACTGATACACCCTTTTGCAGCAAGATGACGAGCGCTTCTGCTAACATCGGCTGACCGTAATAGTAGCCTTGATCCTCGTCACATTTCTGAGGCAGAAGAAATGCGTGCTGCTCCGGCGTTTCCACTCCCTCCGCAATGGCTCGTCGCTTGAGACTTTTACTCCTGCCGATTATGGCACTAACGATGATGGCATCTTCCGGGTTGCTGGTCATCTTGTTTACGAACGACTGATTGATCTTCAGGGCATCTATCGGAAACTGCTTCAGATCACTTAGGCTGGGAATAACCGGTGCCGAAGTCATTGACAGCAATCTTTACGCCCAAACTTGCGAGTGCATGCAGAACT
>DIZU01000210.1 GCA_002429455.1 Methylotenera sp. UBA6020
GCAGAAACGCAAGACATCATAGAAGGCGCCAAAGCCGGTGATTTAACCGGCCGGGTATCACTGCAAGGCAAAACCGGCGCCATTGCCAGTTTGTGCGATGGCGTCAATGCGCTATTGGACAAAATGACTGAAGTCATTATGCAAGTCAGGGAAGCCGGCGAAACCATCAACACCGCCGCCAGTGAAATCTCTACCGGCAATAACGACCTCTCCAGCCGCACCGAACAGCAAGCCTCCAGCCTGGAAGAAACCGCCTCCAGCATGGAAGAACTGGCCAGCACCGTCAAACAAAATGCTGAAAACGCCAAACAAGCCAACCAGCTAGCCGCCACCGCTTCAAGCGTCGCGGTAAAAGGCGGCACGGTCGTCAATGAAGTCATCACCACCATGGTCGACATCAACGCCAGCTCGCGCAAGATAGAAGACATCATCTCCGTCATTGACGGTATTGCCTTCCAAACCAACATCCTGGCACTTAATGCCGCGGTAGAAGCCGCCCGTGCCGGTGAGCAAGGCCGAGGCTTTGCCGTGGTCGCTGGTGAAGTACGCAACCTTGCACAGCGCTCCGCCGGAGCTGCCAAAGAAATCAAACAACTCATCTCCGACTCGGTCGCCAAAGTGCAAAACGGCACTAAATTGGTTGAAGATGCCGGTAAAACCATGGGCGAGATCGTCTCCTCGGTACAACGGGTGACCGACATCATGGGTGAAATCACCGCCGCTTCAGTTGAGCAAAGCGCAGGGATTGATCAGGTCAACCATGCCATTACCAGCATGGACGAAGTGACCCAGCAAAATGCGGCCCTGGTTGAAGAAGCCGCTGCAGCAGCAGAGTCATTGGTAGAGCAAGCCGTGAGCCTGATGGAAACCGTCAGTGTGTTTAAACTGAATGGTGGTGCGTCATTCACTGCAAATAAGGCAGCATCACGCTCGTCAGCCAGAATGCCACAAGCAAGACTAGCGTCAGCTAAGCCAGCTGCAAAACTGGCGGCAGCCAAGAAGACCGGAACGAATGATGGGGATTGGGAAGAGTTTTAATCTGTAGGAGTAAGGTATTGTGGGTTTGTTGTAGCAGTGGTGCTTTACCCCAGAAGTGCTTATGCGTTGTGTGAAGCGTTTTATTCAGTCTTAAAATAAGATTTATTTGAAAAGTGATGTGAGAGTGAAAATGAAAATGACCGTTGCTAAAAAAATGTTGTTGCTGACATTTATTTCCATAGCTGGACTAATAGGGTTAATGGCGTTGAGTCAACACCAAATGGAGGCAGTTTTTACAAAAACCAATTACTCAAACACAAATATTACGCCTGGTATTGTTGAGTTAGACAAGATTCGCTACAAGTTCAATACCTTGCGTATCAGAGTTGCCAACCATACGCTAATTAAGGATGCGGGAAAAGTGGCTGAAGTGCAACAGGCCATCAGAAGTTTACAGGCTGATCTTACCGCGCTATTTAAGGGGTATGAGACCTATATAGCTGACGATAAAGAAAAGCAGATGCTGGAGGCCGATAAAGCTAGTTTGAATGAGTACTATGTGCGCATGGAACCGATATTGGATGCGTCAGGTGCAAATAATAAAGAATTGGCGCAAGCGTTATATATTGATATCCGCGCAACTGCAGAAAAAGCGAATGCCGATATTGCTGCACACATAGACTATAAAGTTAAACTTGGTCAGCAAACTGCTCAGGATGTAGTTGTCGCCAAAGATAGTGCAAAGCAATTGTCAATGCTGATTGGTGCGCTAATTTTGCTTGCAACTGCAATAATGGGCTTTATGATCACACGCAATCTGCGTAAACAGTTAGGTGGTGAGCCGGATGGTGTCGCTGCAATTGCCAACAGTATTGCCAATGGTGATTTGAACAGCGCAATTGATTTGAAGAGTGACGATACCACCAGCCTGATGGCTTCCATGAATGCGATGCAGCAGACCCTTAAAGCAGTGATTGAGGCGCAATCAGTCATGTCCGCTGAGAACAAGGCCGGCATTATCGATGCGGTCATCGATACCGAAAAATTCCATGGCAGCTATAAAACGATGGCAGAAAACGTCAATGTGATGGCGGCGAATCAGGCGATTGTGATGCGCAAAACCACGCAGTGCATTGCCGAGTTTGCGCATGGCAATTTCGAGGCGCCGCTGGAACGCTTTGCTGGTCAACGTGTTTTTATCAATGAAGGCGTGGAGCTGTTGCGCAGCAATATCCAGACTTTTATTGCGGACATGCAACATATGTCGCAAGAGCATGACGCGGGCGATGTGGAGGTCGTGATCGATGCCGGTAAATATCAAGGTGCTTATGCAGAAATGGTCGTTGGCGTGAATAGCATGGTCGGTGCGCACGTGACAGAAAAAGAAGAAATGATTCAGTTGATGCGTGCACTGGGGGATGGAAAATTCGACGTACAGATCAAGCAGTACCCGGGTAAAAAAGCTGAAATCAACAAGAATCTGGACAGGCTCAAAGGCAAGTTACAAGGCATTGTAGATTCAGTGAATTGGGTTACTAACGAACATGCGCAGGGTAATATCGATATGAGCTTGCATGCCCACTTGTTTAAAGGTGGCTTTAGTGAGTTGGCTACTGCCGTCAATAGTATTGTCGCTGGGCAAATTGAGCTGACCGAGAAAGCTTTGGCGTGTGTCAAGGAATTTGGTGAAGGTAATTTTGATGCACCGTTAGAGTTGTTTCCTAACAAAAAAGCATTTGTGAACGAAGCCATTGAGCAGGTGCGTAGCAACTTTAAAGCGTTGAATGCTGATACTCAAATGCTGGCCAACGCCGCGCA
>DIZU01000140.1:0-2147 GCA_002429455.1 Methylotenera sp. UBA6020
ACGTCAGATGTGTATAAGAGACAGCTTTTCAGGCTTGCCGTAAAATGTATCTCGATAATGGTGATGACGATCGCGATATTGAGGTGGCATGAGCGCCTCTACTTCGAGGCCAGTTATTTCTTCTTGAGTATAATCAAGTAGTTGTAGCGCAACTGGGTTGGCTTGAACAACATGTCCGGTATCGTCAATCAGCAACATGGCATCTGCCGCTGCGTCAAACAACGTATGAAAACTCAAGCCTTTAAGTGGGTCAGTCAACAAATATCCTTATTCAAGAAATTGGACACACACGAATTATTTAGTCTACGATAAAAGGCTAAGCGCTGTCTATCAATCTTCATGCGTATAAGGGCTAGCCCTTACGTGTTAGCACTAATTTACTAATCTCAGCTTGATCAGTAAATTACTGGTTCCGGCGGTGCGCCCCAAGCAACCTATAGTTGCAGAATCTTCCCCCAGATCAGTACCGCCGACCTTTTTGATGTTAAATTTTACGATGTTAAGTAGGAGGCATCATGGAACTTTCAAACGTAGCCAGCAAGGTTGCTAATAGTCCTATTCCAGTGATTGGCATTAAGTCCGGAACAGAGCCTTTCAGTGAAAATGCAGGCAAGTATTCTCGTACCGCAATATGTTCTTACTATAAAGCCGAGGCACGAGGTTTTGAATCAGGTCATGAAATTGAAGATTGGCTATCGGCTGAAGAGGAGGGGAATCAATGAACACGCAATCACAAACCCATGAATTTAGGCAAGTAACCTCTATACCAAACGACAGAATGAATTACGACCGACAAAGCTCTGTAGACAGAGAAAGCAACTTAGCTGTGCTGACACTATACGATAACGGCATGATTAGAGATTGCAGCCGCGTATGCGCTGAGTTGCTGGGTTGTGCGGCGAGCAAACTGACTTGGCAGCACATTTCTATATTTTTGCCGCAACTGGCAGACGTGGCGTTGGTAAATGGTGAAAGGATCAACCCTAATTTACACTTTCTCTCACGTATAGGTCACCACTTTGAGGCGGTTGGTATAAGTGGTGTGCATTTTGCCTGTGAGTTGTTTTTTAACGAAGTTGAGATTCTAAGCCAGCATTGTTTACGGATTATTATTCAACCAATTACGCAGGGACAAGCAGCATCTTAGCTAAACAAACCCATTTAATTTTTGTCTAATATTTTTGTCTAATAGATATTATTAGGAGAAGATTATGGACACTGAAAGAAAAGGAAATATCCCAGTCAAAATAACTGGTAAAGAGGTAGCCAAGACCTCATGGCCTAATATACATCCCATCGCGGATATGGAGAGGGCTCTTGATCGTTTTTTTGGTCGGAGTTTGCCATCATTGTGGAGCCGCAATGACACGCCGCTGATGGATAACCTGTTTGAATTTGTAGGACAGCGTTTGCCTAGTCTGGATTTGATTGATCGGGGTAATGAAGTTCTGGTGCGTGCCGAAATTCCTGGTATTGGAAAGAAAGATCTGAATATCTCTCTTACTGACAGCTTGCTCACCATAAAGGGACAATCAAGTAGTGAGAAAGAAGAGGAAAAAGGCGATTACTACAGGCATGAAATTTCTTGCTCTTCGTATGCCCGTTCAGTCACTGTGCCTGGAACCGTCGATGCTAGCAAAACAGTGGCAACCTTGAAAGATGGCATTCTCGAGATTACCTTACCTAAAGTGGAAACTTCTAAACGCTGCAATATCGTTGTTCAGTGAACAGTTGTGGTTTTTGGTCATGCTCATGTCGTTAGCTAGAGCTCAGCTAGCAAGAACGGATAAGAACTGATAATGAATCTTAATTCTTGGGCGGTGCTGGTAATCCAGAGGCCGTCACGATGAGCACATAGCCAAAGATTTTTCATTTGAAGCACATAAAATAGCTGTTTGATGGAGACTGTGATTGGAATTTACGCCGGTTGGAGATAGAACCTGTCTTTATCAAGCGGCTCAGCTTGATAAGGTACTTGATAACATGGCTTGGCAAGCCGCCGGGTTCCTGACTGCGAAGGAACACATCATGATTGTTGGCATTTTACGGCGTGGCGCACCACTAGCCGAAATGTTACACGCAAGGCTGATGAAGCATTTCAATCTAGCCAAAATGAATGTAATGCATTTACAAATCAAACGCTACGC
>DIZU01000140.1:2479-4610 GCA_002429455.1 Methylotenera sp. UBA6020
CAAGCTGCCTGTGCGGATTGATATTACAGGCGTTCGGCTTGACGTGGCGCCTCCTGACATCATTGAATGTAACGTGCCGCCTTATGAGACAGAGTTCAAAATTGACCTGCTCAGGCCCACAATCAATTAAAGAGCGAGGTCACTATGTTTTCTGACCGTAATGAAGCCGCAAACATGCTGGCTGAAAAGCTGAGTAATTACAAAGGCAAGAACCCGCTTGTTCTTGCCATTCCGCGTGGCGCTGTTCCTATGGCAAAAGTGATTGCGGATAAACTTGGCGGTACTTACGATGTGGTGTTAGTCCGCAAGTTGCGTGCGCCATACCAGCCGGAATTGGCCATTGGTTCAGTGGACGAAAGTGGATGGACTTATATAGCCGATTACGCGGCATCGACAGGTGCAGACAGTCAATATATCAATGCCGAGAAGCGAGCCCAAATGGATACCATTAACAAACGCCGCGCGCAGTACACGCCGATTCGTCCACCCATTGATCCTGCGGGGCGCGTAGTCATTGTTATTGATGATGGCCTCGCTACTGGTGCTACTATGATTTCTGCGCTACATGGCCTACACAGCAGAAATCCGGCTAGGCTAATTTGTGCAGTGCCTGTATCGCCACCAGACACCTTAAATAAAGTCGCTGAGTTTGCTGATGAGGTGGTTTGCCTTGAAGCGCCCAGAGATTTTCAGGCAGTAGGGCAGTTCTATGCGCATTTCCCGCAGGTAGAGGATGAGGAAGTGATTGAGATTTTACAACCCACGCCGCCTGTGACTCAAAGAACTATTCAGCATCCCTATTTATAAGGGCGACAATAAGCAACGATAGGGAAGTCAGCACAGGCTTACGCTCTTGCAATGACTTCGTCGCGCGTTACTTATGCGTTGAATTGGCGTTAATCAAAGGCTAAATACGTTGACTGCACCACCGCCCGGTGCCGCGTTCCACTTGGTGAGTTCTCGGTAAGCGCCCGCAGCGCCCGCACCATCAGAATCTTCAGTTAAGCCTAAATTGATGGCAATGCCAGCCCAGCCACCAATACCCGATAGCACCCCTACATATTGTTTACCATGATGCGCATAGGTAAATGGATTGCCGATCACACCAGAGCCTACTTGAAATTTCCATAAGGCTTTGCCCGAGTTTGCATCTACTGCTTTGAACCATCTATCCAGTGTGCCGTAAAATACCAAGTCAGCACCTGTCACCAGCGCGCCACTCCAGATGGAGAATGGTTCTTTGTTGTACCATTCGGCTTTACCCGTTAAGCCATTCCATGCCATAAAGCCGCCAATTACCCCATCTGGTCCAGGGTGCATGGTGAGTCCGGCGCCCACCCAAGGCTGGCCGGCGGTATATTTGGCTTCAACCACGTCATAATCCATGCATAAGTGATTCATCGGTACATAAAACAACCTGGTTTTGGGTGAATAAGCGGCGGGCTGCTGGTCTTTAACGCCTAGCGCTGCGGGGCAGATATTTTTAGTAGAGGTATCTTCATGCGCAGAGTATTTGGGATCTTTTTGCGGAATGCCTGTTGTTAAATCCACACTGGTAGCCCAATTGACAAAAGGGTGCATTTTTTCAGCTACAAGCAAACTACCATTAGTGCGGTCAAACGTATAACCAAAACCGTTGCGGTCAAAATGCGTCGCCAGTTTTTTACCTTGGGCATCCCATAAAATAATTTCGTTAATGCCGTCATAATCCCACTCATCATGCGGCGTCATCTGGTAACCCCATTTCGCCATGCCGGTATCCACGTCTCGCGCGAAAATAGTCATCGCCCACTTGTTGTCACCAGGCCGTATATCCGGGTTCCATACTGATGGATTACCCGTACCGTAATATACGAGATTAAGTTTTGGGTCATAAGAAAACCAGCCCCACACAGGACCGCCGCCATGCTGCCAGCCATCTTGGTTGGCCTGTGGTTTCAGCCAGGTTCTAATACCTAAATCTGTTTCTGGAAATTTGAGTTGGTTTTTGGCTAATGCTTTAAACGAGCCGCCTTCTTTATTGCCGCCATTCACATCTTGATAACTTGAGAGTGCTGAGTAGTGCGGGTTTGCATGATTAAAATCTGCACCAATTAGTGTTTCGCTATCAGGTCCGGTGCTGTAAGCCTTC
>DIZU01000140.1:4737-5040 GCA_002429455.1 Methylotenera sp. UBA6020
GTTATATGCGGCTATAAAGCAGCGCACGCCATACTCGCCGCCACTGCAACCCGTTAATACCTTGTCTTTAATCACGTGCGGTGCATTGGTGTTGCTGGCGCCAGTTTTAATGTCGTTTACTTTGGTTTCCCATATTTTGTTGCCGGTTTTTGCGTCTAGCGCCACCAGCATGCCATCGTTCTGTTGTAAAAAAATCTTGCCATTACCATAACCCAGACCACGATTGACCGTATCGCAACACAATAAAGCTTGCGTTTGCGGGTCTTGTTTTGGAAAGTAAGACCAAAGGATTTTTTGATTGTT
>DIZU01000152.1:0-1672 GCA_002429455.1 Methylotenera sp. UBA6020
CCCTACCGCTTGTTTACTGCACAGTTTCAAAAACTGTAAGGCTGCGGAACTCGGGTTAAAGCCCATAGATAGTCTTCGCTGAAATCCCCCAACTCCGAATGGATGCACTGTTTAGATACATTATGCACATTAAATATGCATTACTTATTGCCGTTATTTAGTCAAAATATATCTTTAAAATAGCTCAAGAATCAATACCCACTTAATTCTTGGGTATTTTTATTTGTCATATAAATTTCATCACTTAGTCTCTAATTTGTCACTGGCACGGCTTATGCTGATCATTAGGTGCAGTAAACGTGTTGCATCTGAAACTTGATAATTAGGAGAGTTAACATGAAAAGTTTATCTAAACGAGCGTCGTTATTAGTCAGTGTGGTATTGGCGGTGGGTGCGCTCACTGTATTTGCTAAAACTAGCCCTACGTTTGACATTCACACCAGTGTGATTTCAAAAGCCGCACAGAGTGAAAAAGGTGTGATTTTGGTGCTGACAGAGCGTGGTCCAATCGCAGCGGAAGCGGCCTATATGTTGTTAGCACAGCTCAAGCAGAACGAAGGTTTTGCGCCTTTATTGATGGCAGTAGATGAAAGTAAAGTGGCGGGCTACATGAGCGCTTTGGCGTTACCAACGGCATCATTGCCTGCGGTGATTTTTTTCGACAAATCAGGCAAAGAGCTAGGTCGTGTTGTAGCAACGGAATCGGTAAAGGTTTTATTGAATCAATCTCAAGATCGTGTGAGTTAGCATGGCTTTTTTGAGTAAGTAGGGCAGTAATCCATTCAATAGTTGTACGTTTGGTTTGCTGCCTTAACTTTGATTGATATTAAAATAAGTTAGATGTTAAAAAGGCAAGGCTAAAAAGGTAGAAATAGCGCTGTTGCAAGGTTCTGCATCACGCGTGAAATAAGTCGCTGTGATTTTTCAGCTAGCGCAACTGCATATAAATCTGTGCGACCAATCATTTTTCCAAATTCCCGTTCAAACGATAAGTTTCTATCTTTATCGTTAATCTCATTGGTTAACAAATAAAGTGCACCATTTTCATCGTGCGCGTTGGAAAGCTTCCATGCGGCAATTTCAATGTTTCTGGCCACATTATAAAGATATTGCGGATCTATGCTATCCGTAAAGTAAAAGTCTGTTTTGCCGCCATGGGCTTTGAGTAACATGGTGTGTAAACCAACAATAAAAGGCAAAACACGGTCACCCGTATAATCCGGCTTAAAGGCTAAAAAGATAGCATCGGTGCCTTGCAGATTGTTAATGGCTTCAAATTTATAATGATGTTGCGCTTCGCCGTCAAATACCCAGTCCACCATTTTTTCAGCCGCGTCAGACGTGCTTTTTTGTAGTTCATGCGGGTTGCGCTTATACAGCTTTAGCATCAATAAGCGCAAGCTTTCGGTATTTTCGCGTATTTCCACATCGGCCATGCGGTCAAAGTCGCTCTTGCCAAGCTGGCTAATCGAACTGCGGTCTTGTTGTTCAGGGATTGATTTGGCGGGTATTGTGCCAACAGGTGACACGATATTGCTTGAGGTCGTTGCGCATGCAGCCAACATGGATAACAATAAAGCGCTTGTTATGATGTTAGCTGGGTTTGCCATCTGTTAAACCAGTGCCATTTATTGAATTCGTCTTATTGATTGAACTTGTGTCATTGATTAAA
>DIZU01000152.1:1865-3732 GCA_002429455.1 Methylotenera sp. UBA6020
GTGTCATTGATTAAAACTGTATGATTTATTTTTGCACTATACGCGCTTTAGGGAACACTGCACTAAATGTGCTGCCTACGCCTAATCCACTTGTAATCTCGAGTTTGGCCTGATGCCGGGTGAGTATGTGTTTTACGATAGAAAGTCCCAGTCCGGTCCCGCCAGTTTCACGGCTACGACCACGGTCAACGCGATAAAAGCGCTCTGTGAGCCGGTCGATATGTTGTTGTTCAATGCCGATACCATTGTCCCGCACACTAAACACCGCTTGGTTGTTGCGCATTGCCCAAGTGATATGAATTTCGCCACCATTCGGGGTGTAGCGTATGGCATTGCTGACTAAATTACTCAGTGCACTTTGTAGTTCTTCCATCGCACCAATTAAATCAAGCTGCTGGTCTGATTCTGCACTAATCTTATGTTTGCCTTGGCTTAATGCATTGGCGTCGTTCAACAGCATATTCATGAGGCCAGACATTTCAATTTCTGTGTCTTCAGGGGCTTGAGCGTTGCTCTCGATATGTGAGAGTGTGAGTAAATCTTCAATCAAACGCCGCATACGTGTGGTTTGATCTTGCATCATGTTGAAATAACTGCGGGTGCTTTCGGGTACCGCACCTTCCATATCCAATAATGTTTCAATAAAACCACCCACTACCGTGAGTGGCGTACGCAACTCGTGTGAGACATTGGCAATAAAGTCACGGCGCATGGTTTCAATTTTTTCAAGTTGCGTCACATCGCGACAAATCAGTAATTTTTGTTTGGTGCCGAAAAGGATGAGCTGAATTTCTAAAGTGACTTCAGGATTACGCCATGATCTGAGTTTGATCGGTTCGGAATAGTCTTGTTCTTGTAAGTAGTGCACAAAATCCGCATGGCGCACTAAATAGTTAATCGGTTGATTTTCATCTTGCTTTAAGTCCAGCCCCAGCTGCACTTCGGCGGGTGGGTTGCACCACTCAATCTCATTCGCTACATTTAGCACCACTACGCCATCTGGTAATGCACTGGCGGCATGGCGAAAACGCCCGAGTGCCGAGCTTAACTGTGTTTGATTCCTTGAGTGGCGACGATGTTCTTGGTAGAGCGAGGCAAATATATCTTCCCATACACCAGCCCCATTCGGAATTTGGTTGAGCACTGGTTTTTTAAGCCATCGGTTGAGTTGATGCAGCCAAAATAAATGACTGATCAAGTAGATTAATACTCCTGCGGAAAATACAAGAAGTGCAGTAGTCGCGCTACTGCTGGCCCAAGTGATCAGGCAAATAATCGTGAGTGTTAAGCCCAGCCAGAAGGCATTCCAGCGAATATCTTGCACGTTTAGACATCTTCAAAAAAATGGTGGCTCATTATAAGCCAGCTTTGGTTAGCTTAAAATTTAAGTCGTTATTAATTTACTAAAAAACTTATTTTTAGTGTGGACTATTCCACCGACAAACGATAACCCGCACCGCGTACCGTTTGAATTAAATCTTCATGACCGGAAATGGAAAGCGCATTGCGTAAACGGCGAATATGCACCATCTACTGTACGGTCTTCAACAAATACACGGTCGCCCCACACTTTATCCAATAGCTGGCTACGGGTATGCACACGTTCAGCGTTGGTCATAAAGAAATGTAACAATCGGAATTCTGTTGGACCTAAATCGATTATTTTTTGGTTGCCAGTCACGCGATGCGTGGTTGGGTCTAAGCGTAAACCGTTTAGTTCTATTGGATCATCCGTCATTTGTGGAGCGCGGCGGCGCAATACGGCTTTGATGCGGGCATTGAGCTCACGTGGGCTAAATGGTTTAGTGACATAGTCGTCAGCGCCTACCTCTAAGCCGCGTACTTTGTCGTATTCATCTCCGCGTGC
>DIZU01000152.1:3827-5399 GCA_002429455.1 Methylotenera sp. UBA6020
GCTTGGGTGATGTTCAGTGCAAGTAGTTCTTGAATTGCAGGTTCATCTTCAACGACTAATATATTGGCCGGCATATTTTCCCTTATGAATTTGGTTAGCCTGATTAGTTTATGACTCTAATATGACATATTCATGACAAATGTTAAACCCGTTAATCCTAATTAGGATAATAACTAAATTGCCATTTTTCTCGTTTTGTAACACCATACAAATAATTGCAAATTAATTAGCGTAGTTAAACTAATCACAACAATAAATTATATTTGGAAGGAAAGAAATGTCAGGTTTTTTTTCAAAAGAACATATCACTGCAAATGCCAATTTTAATCGCTGGTTAGTGCCGCCAGCGGCGTTGGCTGTACATCTCTCCATAGGCATGGCGTATGGCTTTAGTGTGTTTTGGAAGCCGCTTGGCAACGCTTTGATGGATACTGATGGCAAACCGTTAGCGGCATGTGCAGCCGGCGCAACTAATTTCTCAGAAAAACTATCTGGCACAGCTAAAGCCTTATTTGCTACTGACTGTAACTGGACGCAGTTTGACTTAGGCTGGATGTATACCCTATTTTTTGTATTGCTGGGTTGTTCAGCCGCGGTTTGGGGCGGTTGGTTAGAGCGCGCCGGGCCACGTAAGGCCGGTTTGGTGGCTACCTTATGCTGGAGTGGCGGCTTACTTATTTCTGCCTATGGCGTCTATACCCATCAGCTATGGATGATGTGGCTAGGATCTGGTGTGATCGGTGGTATTGGGCTTGGTTTAGGCTATATTTCGCCAGTTTCTACACTGATTAAATGGTTTCCAGACCGTCGCGGCATGGCGACCGGCATGGCCATTATGGGCTTTGGCGGCGGTGCGATGATAGGTTCACCACTTGCTACAAAACTGATGGCTTATTTTGCTACGGCTAACAGCGTAGGTGTCTGGCAGACCTTCGTGGCATTAGCGGCCATTTACTTCTTGTTCATGCTGAGTGGGTCATTAGGCTATCGCGTGCCACCAATCGGCTGGAAACCAGCTAATTGGGCGCCGCCTGCGACGAAAAAAAATGCCATGATAGTATCGCACCATGTGCATTTGAAAAATGCACATAAAACGCCGCAATTTTGGCTGCTATGGTTGGTGTTATGTATGAATGTGTCAGCCGGTATCGGTATTATTGGCGCGGCAGCGCCTATGCTGCAAGAGACGTTTGGCGGTGCACTGATAGGCCAAGCAGGCATGGGTTTTGCAGACATTAAAAAAGATCTGGTATTAACCGCTGCTGCTGCCTCTGTAGGCGCGGGCTTTGTCGGCTTGATTTCAATCTTCAACATTTTTGGACGTTTCGCCTGGGCAACTTCATCTGATAAATTAGGCCGTAAACGCACTTATTTTATCTTCTTCATCTTAGGTGCGGCCTTGTACTGCACCGCTACCTATGTGGCGGGCCTTAAATCACTGGCGTTATTCGTAGGCTGTTTCTGTGTTATTGCTTCAATGTATGGCGGCGGTTTTGCCACGATACCTGCTTACTTAGCTGATATGTTTGGTACACAGTTTGTCGGCGCGATTCATGGTCGGCTGCTTACGGC
>DIZU01000102.1:0-519 GCA_002429455.1 Methylotenera sp. UBA6020
ACAATTTTATTGGCCACTAATAATGCATCGCTGTCATTATCAATAATTGGTAGCAAAACAACAAATTCATCACCGCCCATTCTGGCCACGGTGTCTGACTCACGCACGCACGAGACTAAGCGTTGCGATACTTGCTTGAGCACATGGTCGCCAGCTTCGTGACCGTATAAGTCGTTGATTTCTTTAAACTGGTCCAAGTCTATAAACATGACTGCGAGCATCTTTTTTTCGCGCTTAGCATAAGCCAAAGCCAGTTTAAGTCTATCGCCAAACAATGTGCGATTGGGTATATTCGATAAAGTATCAAAGTGCGCCAGGTTTTTCAGTTTGTCTTCAAGCAATTTGCGGGTGGTGATGTCGGTATGTGTGCCTACCATCCGCAATGGTTTGCCCTTTTTGTCTCGTTTTACAATCATGCCGCGAGATAGCACCCATTTAATACTTTGATCTTTACAGATAACCCGGTGCTCGTGAATATACTTTTCGGTTTTTCCCGTTAAATAGTTATTCACCGCAGCG
>DIZU01000102.1:702-8788 GCA_002429455.1 Methylotenera sp. UBA6020
TGTGTATAAGAGACAGCACCATCACCAGCGCCCTCTAAAGCAAATTTCCAAAGCTTTTCACTGTTTTTTAATTTAATTGCATAGCTAACCCCTAGTGCAATTAAAGGCAGCACAATGAGTAAAAAAACAATAATTAGCGGTAATTTTTGGCTGTAATCCATCATTACGGGTCAATCGACCTTGATTAAATTAACTTACAGTTTGCTTTGCACCAGTTTCAAATCATCAATGATTTGTTGCGAGTGGTTAGAGGTATCTACACTCGTGTAAATTTTGGCAATTTTGCCAGTGGGGTTAATTAAAAAAGTATAACGTTTCGCAATTTTTAGCACATAAAAGTTGGTCAATGCATGATAACTGTCCGCAACCTGTCCATTAGTGTCAGCCAATAGCGGGAACGGTAAGTGATATTTTTGTGCAAAACGCTCATGTGATTGACTGCTATCTACACTAATTCCCACTACTTTTGCCCCTAATTTTTCGAGTTGCGCCATGTCATCTCTAAAATGACAAGCCTCCTTCGTGCAGCCTGGTGTGTCATCTTTGGGGTAAAAGTAGAGCACTAGGTATTTGCCAGCATAATCCGACAAGTAATGCGTCTGCCCTTGTGCGTCATTAAGTGTGAAGCTAGGTGCATCGTCACCTATTTTTAGTGTGTCAGATGCCGCTGCATAGCTGCGGTAACCAAAAAATGCCAACAATAAAATGGCAATATAAAGAAATAGTTTAAGCATCATTATGGTTATCTCGTATAGATCTATTAGTTTGTGTGCAAAATTATCAATAAGTTTATGTTAGCACCAATACTGTAACGTTTTAAATATAACGAAATAGCACCCGGCATTGAAAATGCCCTTTTAGCTCAGTGAGTAAAGCTGCTCAACCTGAAGGGAATATTTGAAAATCCGCTGGGGCTAGATCATTTTATTTCGTGAAATATGAATGTTCCGCGTCAACGTGCAAGCACGTCTGTATATCTCAAAGATAAAGTGAATGCCATTTTGGCCGATTTGACGAGGCTGTTATGAGCTCTGTAAAACGTACGTGATGATGCTTTAGATGACCAAACTCTGTTCAAAATTGTATTATTTGTTGCCGTTCTCTGTGGGCTCTTCAGCCGGCTTCAATGGGTTGCCCGGCTCGGTGGGCTCATCCAGTGCGGCAAGCACCAGATCCGGATTCATTGACTGCTGTAGTGCTGCCGCCTCGGAATCATGGCGGTTTTTGACATTGGGCAAATCACGCCTCAACTCTTCCAGCAGGTCAATAAGCTTGGCAGCCTTCTGTTCGATCAATAGTGTTACTTTCAGGTCCAGATGCGCCCGCCGTTCTGCGAGCTTGGCAAGCCGGTTTTGCTTGGTCAGAACGATGGTCGCGGTCAGCAGTGCGCCCAGACCGACGATTCCTTGCAGCCATATAAACGGGGGCGGATCGAATGCAGCTAGGCCAAGCTGAAGTAATACAACGTTGGCAAAAACCCAGAGTGCCACAAAAATCAGGATGATGCCAAGAAAAATAGGCTGTCCGATAAAGTTACTGATTCGTTCCAGGATACGTTGCGAGTTGCTTATCTTTTGCTCTTCACGATTGTAGAACTCCAGAACGGCTTCGATATTCTGGCTGATCTGGTCACGTTCGGATTCGACTGGTATGTCATGGATCTTCGGAGGTGACGCTTGGGGAGCAGTAGGTTTAGTTTTCATATCAATATATTATTCCTTACAATCCTCAGCTATCCTACATATTGTTCAGTCAAGCTGATTTTTGCAAGTGATACTAACGTACCTATAACTTAATTACCTGGTAAATGAATTACCACGTTGGCTCATCGGTAAGTTTAGCGTCTTGGTTAAACAAGGTATTGTCGATTAATACTTCCGTGGATTGGCCGCTCAGAATTTATCGCAGTTGAGAATGTTAAGCAGTAAAGCGATGCAACACCTTGCAAGCTAACATGACAATCACATTCACAACGTGTTGACATCCTTGTAGTCGCCAACCGAAGCTTGGATAACTTCTCTGGCAATCGCCGTTTCCTGCTTCGTTATGGTCTCAGCCACTAGCACGACTTGACCGTTTGAGATCGCGTCGCGGATTAGATCTGAAAACCACCCTTTTTTTTCTTCAGGGCTGACCTTAGAACCAATCGTTGCCCCGGTCAATGCGCCAAGGCTGGCACCCCAGCCCAGCAGTGCCAAGGGGGCAAGCAATGGGCTGGCGACGAACAGACTCACATTCGCCGCAACTAGCGCTACTTCTGCTAGTGCGCCAATGCCAGTGCCAACCGCAGTTCCAATTGCGCCGTCTACGACCATATCCTTCAGTACTTCATTGCTCTTTGCTTGTTGTGTGGAGGCAGGTAGTACCGAGTCGCTTGTAAAGATATGCAGCCGCCCATGTGGTAACCCTCGCTCAATCAGCTTGGAAAGCGCACTTTTGGCTTCTTCATGGCGGGCAAAAATGCCTGAAACGTGGTGATGGTATTTGTCCATGACATTACTCCTTGATGTGAACCATAGAGACGGTTAACAGTTTAATACTATCCTGCATAGCCTGAATTTTCTGTACGTTGTCGCACATTTGAGGCTGCTATCCGAGGCTTCGAATCGAGGCTTGGTAAAAACGTAGCAAGTCAAACCATGCTTTTCTACCAGAAAATAAAATAATTATTTATACTGTTTCATTCACTTGTTTTTGATGTGTATCAAAGTGCTTATGAAACATAGTGTTAGATTGCTTTATAAAGTTAGGTTTATTGATAGTGCTGAAGTAACTAATCAGCAGTAGATTGGGGAATCTCACATGCCTGAATTGCATGCACTACATCAGAACCACCTCCTTAACGCACTGCCAAAACATGAATATGAACACATATTTTCTAACCTTGAACTAATCAAGATGCCGCTGGGCATGATCCTTTACGAACCGGGTAATGTGCTAGGTCATGCCTATTTCCCGACGACATCTATCGTGTCGCTGATTTACGACATGGAAAGCGGAGCATCGGCCGAAGTCGCAGTAATCGGCAATGAGGGGATGATAGGTACCACGCTCTTCATGGGTGGGAGTGCCATGCCAGATCGAGCGATAGTGCAGGGCGCAGGCTACGGCTATCGACTGGGTAAGCGGCAGCTTATGCAAGAACTTGACCGCACTGGAGGACGTCGCCATGGAGCACTGCGAAGCTTGTTGCTGCTTTATACCCAGGCATTGCTCATACAAATTGCCCAAACAGCCGCATGCAATCGACATCACACTTTGGATCAGCAGCTCTGTCGCTGGCTTTTGCTCAGACTCGACCGATTACAAGGTAGCGAGTTAAGTGTCACCCAAGATTTAATTGCCAATATGCTAGGTGTGCGCCGCGAAGGCGTTACCGAGGCCGCAGGGAGGCTGAAGAAAGCGGAATTGATCAAATATCACAGAGGTCATATCGAGGTGCTGGACCGGCCTGGATTGGAGATGCGCGTTTGTGAATGCTACCAGGTGGTTAAATCTGAATTTGATCGACTGCTTCCATCTAATTGACAGATAGACACCATAATGTAATGAGTCACGTTCTATCAGGTCGCGATGGTGTCCGATGATTAAAGCAAAGCCATTTTAATGGTTGCTATGATCAGTCTAAAATGCGCCTGTCCATTTACTGCAAACGCATTTAGATTGCACATTTACTGTGTCAGGCAGCAAATTTTTTCACCCATGCAACATAGTGATCCATCCAGTCTTGCATGAACTTCATGCTGTCTGCACCGATGTTGCCGGCTGGGTCGAACAAGCCTTCCTTTGCTTGGATAAACGCTTCGGGTTGACCAAGCGTAGGTACGTCCAAGTACGCGAGAACATTGCGCAAATGCTGCTGCGCTATGGCGGTGCCAATGGCCCCGACCGAAACGCCCAACACTCCAGCCGGTTTGCCCGCCCAAGCGTTTTGTCCATAAGGACGCGAGGCATGATCAATCGCGTTCTTGAGCACACCAGGAATTGAACGGTTATATTCTGCAGTGACAAATAGAAGGCCTTGGGCAGCCGCAATCTCGGTTTTCAACCGTTTGACAGCGTCGGCCTGAGCCGCGTCATCATCTTGGTTGTAGAGCGGCAAATCGTCGATTTGCACCTGCTTGAATGAGAACTCCTTTGGCGCTAGTTTTACAATGGCATTAGCCAGCTTACGGTTGAAAGAGTCGTGACGAATACTGCCGACAACAACAGCAATTTGGAACTGGTTCATAAAGATACCTTATTATTAAGTGACAGATAGACGAACTAAAAGCACTCACAGTGCTTTTATAGCAAGGGACATTTTCTACTTTGTAAAACATATTCACTGTGCGTCGGCGTACATAAAGCAGATATATCACTTGATGGAAAACCATCGGGTATCAGTTAAGTTTTTGTGGAAATAATAGATATATTGGACATAACTATTTTTGAAAGTAAGGCTGCAGACTATATAATGCAAGGCTAAAGAAGCAGCATGCCCTCGTAGCTCAGTGGATAGAGCATCCCCCTCCTAAGGGGAGGGTCACACGTTCGATTCGTGTCGGGGGCACCAATAAAATCAATTGGTTATCTGTTATAGGGTAGTCAATTTTTACTTCTAATAACGGATTAATAATGGTTTGATAAGGTCTATCCGCTTGATGACAGGGTAAGACCTGATCACTTGAAAGTCTGCTTTGCGTAATAAGGTAAGAGGTAGACGCCTTGCAACAAATGCTCGCATACATCCAGTGCAAGTGAAAGTTGATCAGTCTTATGAGGCTTGACCTCGTGCACTGCATCGTTACCGAGAGTGCGAATTTGATGGAGGATAGTGGCTCCGTCTGTTGTAAGAACTCCAATTTGAACTAGAGCATTGATTTTATCGAAAAGATTGTTGTCTGCAGCTTGTTTGTCTTTACAGATAGTTTCTACTAGAGCTCTTATTCCGATTCCTGCTAATACAGGTTGGTCGTTGTTCATCGCTTTTATGGTTTCTTCATAGATGCGTTGAATATTCGACGGCAAGAGATATACATCTTTTAGTGGGGTACGACCTTCGTTTCTGCTTGGATAGAGAACTACAGTTTCGATATACTCAAGGCGGTCATGGCTTAAATAGTCGAAGTCTTCGGAGTTCGTGCTACAAGTTCTGAAGGTTGTTGTTTCACATCCCTGACATTGGACAATCTGATTATGGGTGTTGTATTGAACAGAATTGTTTCCGTACCAATCTTCACCCGCAACATCAACGGAAGCTAGAACTTTGTGTTTGGTAGAACGCTTGCATTCCGTGCAGGGGACATCGATGACTGTTCCCGCAGACTTGTTGATTTCTTGTGAATGACTGTTCTCTGGCATAAATATCTAACGAGGCTGTATGACCTTAAAGAAGTAAAAGACCACCCCTTTCGGAGTGGTTTTGAATTACCGCAACAGCATGAGCAAGAACCCGATAATTTGAATTACTTGCTTGTAGCTAATGTGGATTTGTAATGACAGCTTAATCATTGGAGTTAACCTTTAATTACGCTGGCAGCGCTGCCAACTAGTAAATAGAAGGCATTTATAACGCGCCGTTGCTTGGCGCGGCTCTTGGCTTACCGCGAATGGCCTTGAGCAGCAGCTTGGTTTTTGCACGGGTATCCTTACGTCATGGCGGCGGAGTAGTCCGTGGCCTAGATGGCAAGGAGCGTGCTAGACCGCACCTTTAGCGGATGTCACTCCGCATTCCGAGGCTGACGACCTCGGAAACTTTTACATATGACGCTGTGTTTAATATGCACAATGTTTAAGGTAAGGGGCGCGTGGCGCAGGTTTGGGTGTCATGCGCTCAACAATCTGAGCTACGAATGAGAATGGAACCATCATTCTCGAAACGTTTTTGAGCAATAAGCTTCTCTGCTATCCGTTCGATTGCGGGTCGGTGGCGAGAAAACACAGCAGTTGGTTGGAGGCAGTCATTCTCAAAGTTATCCTTTAATGCTTCCAATGAAATTTCACAACCGATAGTGTCATTTCCAACGATTGCAGCAAATTTTACGACCATGCGACCCGAGTCGTAGAGGGTGGAATTAGGAAATCGTGCTATGTTCATGAAGTACTCCTTTTGTTTGTCACCCAATGTTTGAAGTAAGGGGTTTGACTGATGGATTAGGCAGATTAATTGCAATATGTAGAACTGCCGATTTTTTGACAGGTTGTACCATCAGACCCATATGTTGTATTGCCAATCCTCTGAACAGTCGTGCCGTTTGAGTTATAGAGCGTATTATCTATTTGCTGTGATGTAGAGCCGTCGGAATTGTAATTTGTGTTTCCAATTCTTTGCGATGTACTACCGTTAGAACCATAAGTAGTGTTGCCAATGCTTTGAGAGGTTGAACCGTTTGAGCCATAGGTGCTATTACCTATGTTTTGATAAGTAGTTCCTTTCTGTCCGTGAAGATAATCTTCCGCCTGAGCATTTGCGATTACTAACCCCAATATTACCGCAGCAAAAATGACTGATTTTTTCATGGTAATTCTCCTAATTAGCACGGCATTGAAGGCGATGCTGCTAACGCCTAACGTAGAAGTAACCGGCCTGCGCGGCTTTTTGCGCAGGTCCGGTTGACTGTAGGGTTGGGCGTCATTACAGAGGCCCCGATTGACGCAAACGACGAGCCTCGGCGAGAAGACTTCCAAGTCCGCGTGGCCCGAAGGAAAGCATTCGATCGATTTCATCGTCGGTGAATTTAAGTTCATCGCCAAGCGGATCGGGCATATTTTCAGGCCAACGAATAAAGCGATATAGAAACGCCAGGGACTTCTCCGACAACGGGTCTCGAACGTCCCCTGAATAGGCAATCATGTGTTCTGGACTTTCTGCGTAGAACGAACTCGGGAGACCTTCGATAGATGGCCAAATGAGATCGTATAGTCTGGTTCTCCAATATTCTTTCCTCTCCCGATATATCAGTTGGTGGCTGGGTTCAGTGATGTTCTTTCCCAGTGTTTCCGCTGTGATGACCAGACGAGCAGACGAAAGCCACGCAAGGCGGCGATTGGAGGGCTGAGAGGATTCATCTTCCGGCGCCAACTTTTCATAGGCCTTTTCCAGCAAGTCCGTAGCGGCCTCTAGTAAGTCCTCCGATCTCGCTCGGCGCAGATTGGAAAGAAATGCTACGAGGGCGGTCAAAACGCCCGCAGCGACGAGCAGGGGGCCAAGATCAAGAATTGAGACCGAGTCAGGCGCCCGAACGAGTCGCAAGAGGAGAACACCGGCGACAAGGCCGGCGTCAAGTGCCAACGCCAATACAGCCGAATTCAGCAATGCACCCATATGATCCTATAACTGTTGTGAATGTTGATTTTGAAATGTTGTTTTTCTTTTAAAATCTTGATGTTAGGTGCTGCTCTCTCAGTATAGTAACGAATAGCAGGTACAGACGCAAATCGTTTGTCAAAACTTGCCTTTTGAACTTGATTGTTTGGAATTAGTAGAAGCTAGAGCATCCATTTTTGGTTGGCTCCAGCCGATCACGGATTATGGCATTAACGTTAACGCGTCACGCTCTTTGCCATACTTCCAACAACGTCATCATGTTAAACTGATGATTAATATATTTATAGCCCCCGTGTTATGGGGTTCTCCAGAAACGTGCCTCAAGCAATAACAGCTTAAGGCAGTAGAATTTTTAAGGTATTTTATGGACTTCACAGAAGAAAATATCGCATCCCTATTTGGTCATGAAGCAGCTGAAGATGAAGATATTGAACGCCTTAGAGGATATTATCTTAAAGGCAATATATTTGAGCAAGTAGCCAACGATTTACCGCTCAGAATATTAGTTGGCCACAAGGGTATTGGGAAGTCAGCTTTATTTCATGTCGCTATGGCAGAAGAAAGGCAACGAGGGAAATTATCCATATTAATTAGGCCTGATGATATTGTCGGTATAGGAGATACCGAAACCGATATTTTGAAGTTAATTAGAGAATGGAAAACTGGTATTACAGAAATTATTTCAAGGAAAGCGCTTATCTCATTTGGGCTACAATTTGATGGTGCTAGATCTAAAATTAACGAATATGGAGGAAAGGTAGTTGACTTTCTTCAAGC
>DIZU01000213.1:0-948 GCA_002429455.1 Methylotenera sp. UBA6020
GCTTCCATCAGCGCAGAAACTTCTACCAGCGCCTTATGGCTATAGCCAACTCGTGCCGCTACCGGTATATGTTGCTGATCTTTGCTGTCTCGGGCACGTACTACCATAAACTGGTCTGAAATCTCGGCAACCAGATTTTTACCAAATCGCGCAAAAACAAAAGCCAGCATGAGGTCTATCGGTGCGGTGCCGCCTGCGCAGGTACAGCGGTCACGATCAATCACGAAAAGCTCTTCCATAAAGGTAATGTATGGAAACTCCTCGCACAGGCTTGCCATATTTTCCCAATGGATAGTGCATCGGTAACCATCAAGTACACCGGTTTTGGCTAGTGCGTAACTGCCGGTACAGAGGCTACCCAGCCATACATGATGTTTGCTGACTTGAGTAATAAGCTTGATGACGGCAGGGCTTACGGCATCTTGCACATCAACACCGCCGCACACCAGAAACATATCAGGCATATTGGCCGGGTCCAGCGTAGTGGTTTTGAGAAAAGCCAGGCCATTGCTAGCCTCAACAGGTTGCCCATCGGTTGTGATTAATGACCACTGATAAACTTCTTCGCCCAAGAGGTAGTTTGCCATGCGCAGAATTTCGATGGCATTTGAAAACGCAATCATCGAGAAATTATTTAAGGTCAAGAAGCCAACATGCCTAACTTGTGACATTTCTTTACAAGACATTACTAGCCCTTCAAAATTGTTACTCAGCCTATGGCATATTTTCTTAAACTATTTGAATTCATAGATTAAAACATGTTTGGTAGTCGAAGTATATTATCGCTCTATATTTTGAATTGCAATATTGAGGAAGGGTAAAACGCTGTCAAAAAGACAGCTTCGTCGGTTTTATTATGCTTTCTGTCGCAATTGCTTATTACTGCATGCAGCCGCTCTTTGATAATGTCATTGCAATCAAATAGACGGAATGTAGACAGAATTTGGT
>DIZU01000213.1:1065-2191 GCA_002429455.1 Methylotenera sp. UBA6020
GAATTTGGTGGCGTAAGTTTTACTGGCAATCTTGACGAATTAAGGTTGCTAATAACGATGGTGCTCTTTAGAAATATTACTCTTAAAATAATTAAGGAAATTCAATGAACGCATTGGGATGGGTTGGGAATGCCAGGGTGGTGGGTGCGCTATGTGCTGCACCTATTTTATTCAGTTGTACTTTTGCATCTGCAGAGGAGGTCGCAGCACCTGCTACTGAGGTGGCGCCTGTTGCAGTCGCCGCACCGGCGGCCGAAGCGCCAGTTTCACCTTGGAGCTTTAACCTAACCTTTGCAACCCAGTATGTTACGCGTGGTTTCAGCAATAGTTTGGGCGGACCTGTGGTGCAAGGCGGGGTAGATTACACGCATCCTAGCGGCTTTAACGCCGGGTTCTGGATGTCCACGTTGGATAGTGAGTTCGTGCAAGGTAGCTGGGCAGAAACGGATTACTATGCAGGCTACACCAAGGCTTTTGGTGACCTTAATGTTGGTGCGCAGCTTTACTATTATATCTACCCAAAAGGCAAGTTTGTATTTGACGGCAGCGTCAATGGCCAGAGCTATAACTACGGTGAATTCGTGCCAACGTTGAATTACAAATGGTTCACCGCTAAATACTGGTACACCTATACCAAAGATTACTTTGGTGTGAACGATGCAACCATGTTCACCACCGGTAGGGGGCACAGCCGTGGATCCGGCTACCTGGACTTGAATGGTACCTTTCCGCTCGGTAACGGCTTTGCTTTGCTAACGCATTATGGCCACCAGAAAGTCGAGAATTATGAGCGTATCAACTGGTCTGACGGCAAAATCGGCATCAGCAAGAGCTTTGATAATGGCTGGAGCACTGCTGTAGCGGCAACCAAAGTTTGGACTAAGACTACGAACGATATTTATGGCGCTGGATACAAATTTGACTGGTCAAGATATACGGTTGATAACGTAAATTTTGCCAATCCTATTAGCGATACCGTTACTCTCAGCGTGACTAAAGCGTTCTAAGCGCTGCATATCCGCACAATATTTGAGCATAGGTTTAGATGCTGTGCGGATTCTAAATTTTCATCGTATGAAAAGATAACCAAAGGTTATCTGCATAGCCTTGTATGCGCTTTTAGATA
>DIZU01000213.1:2352-3006 GCA_002429455.1 Methylotenera sp. UBA6020
GTATAAGAGACAGGCCTTGTATGCGCTTTTAGATATGGAAGCTCCGTAGATTGGTGCTTTTATGAAACACATTGAAAACATTCCTAATTCATCGTTGATGACGAAAAACATGACCCAGACAAACCCATTACCGCGTTTTAATTTGCAGCAGCTTTATATTGGCGGCCGACGTGTGGATGCTACCAGTGGGATCACCTTCCAAACCACCAACCCGGCCAATGGTGAATTGCTGGCTGAGGTGCAGGTAAGCTCTAAAAGCGATGTTGATCTAGCCGTGGCTAGCGCTCAACAGGGGCAACGTATTTGGGCTGCGATGACCGCAATGCAGCGCTCACGCATATTGCGCCGCGCAGTAGAGATTTTGCGCAGCCGCAATGACGAGTTGGCTGAAATTGAAACCCTGGATACTGGCAAGCCGCTGTCTGAAACCCGCTTTGTCGATATTGTCACGGGTGCAGATGTGCTGGAGTATTACGCTGGGCTGGTGCCGGCACTTGAAGGGCAACAAATCCCGTTACGTGAAAGTTCGTTCGTCTATACGCGGCGCGAACCGCTAGGCGTGGTTGCCGGCATTGGTGCGTGGAATTATCCGATCCAGATTGCTTTATGGAAATCGGCTCCAGCATTAGCGGCGGGCAATGCCATGATCTTCAA
>DIZU01000213.1:3125-4572 GCA_002429455.1 Methylotenera sp. UBA6020
CGAGAAGTTGGCACTTGGCTTACCGAGCATCCGGGTATTGAAAAGATTTCATTTACTGGCGGTACGGTGACAGGGAAAAAAGTGATGGCTAGCGCCTCAAGCTCGACCCTCAAAGACGTCACAATGGAGCTGGGTGGCAAATCACCTTTGATTATCTTCCCTGACGCCAATATGGATAGAGCCGCTGACGTGGCGATGATGGCGAATTTCTACAGTTCTGGTCAGGTATGCACCAATGGCACACGCGTGTTCGTGCACCGCTCTAATAAACAGGAGTTCGAGCAAAAGATAGTCGAACGTGTGCAGCGTATTCGTATGGGCGATCCGTTAGACGAAAACACTAACTTCGGCCCAGTAGTCAACCTGTCGCATATGAAGAATGTACTGGGTTATATTGAAGCTGGCCGCGCTGAAGGCGCACGCTTGCTCACTGGCGGCGCACGGGTAATGGACGGCGTATTCGCCAATGGCGCTTATGTGCAACCTACGGTATTTACCGATTGTACCGACGACATGGCTATCGTACGTGAAGAAATCTTTGGTCCAGTAATGAGCATCCTTACTTATGACGATGAAGATGAGGTGATTCGCCGCGCCAACGATTCAGAATATGGTCTTGCTGCAGGGGTGCTAACAGAGAATTTGAGCCGTGCGCACCGTGTCATTCACCAGTTGCAAGCCGGTATTTGCTGGATTAACACTTGGGGTGAGTCTCCTGCCGAAATGCCTGTTGGCGGTTACAAACAATCTGGAGTAGGGCGTGAGAATGGCCTGATGACGCTGCAAAATTACACGCGCGTTAAATCCATTCAGGTTGAGCTGGGTAATTACACTTCTGTATTTTAAGATGCACGTGTATTTGCAGATATTTAAGATTTGCCGATGCAGGTCGAGTGGCTTTTTAGAGTTTCATGCGTAGTGATTAAGGGATTAAAGTAATGAGTAAGCCACAAGAATTCGACTACATTATTATCGGTGCTGGTTCAGCCGGCAATGTACTGGCAACGCGCCTGACAGAAGATGCCGATGTGAGCGTGCTGCTGCTGGAGGCGGGTGGGCCGGATTATCGCTTCGATTTCCGTACGCAAATGCCAGCTGCTTTGGCATACCCGCTACAGGGAAAACGCTACAACTGGGCATATGAAACTGATCCGGAACCCAATATGAATAATCGCCGCATGCAGTGCGGCCGCGGCAAGGGTTTGGGTGGTTCATCACTGATTAATGGCATGTGTTATATCCGCGGTAATGCATTGGATTACGATGGATGGGCTAAACGTAAGGGCTTGGAGAACTGGGCTTACTTAAACTGCCTGCCGTATTTCAAGCGTGCCGAAACGCGCGATATAGGACCTAATGACTATCATGGTGGCGATGGACCTGTGAGCGTTACTACGCCTAAAAACGGTAACAACGTGCTGTATCGCGCCATGGTGGATGCCGGCGT
>DIZU01000085.1 GCA_002429455.1 Methylotenera sp. UBA6020
ACGGGTCATGCACAATAAAAAAGGCACATCATGTGCCTTTTTTATTGTGCAACTCTTTTAAATTAGAGTTTAATTAGATCAAGATGCTTAATAATAACAAGGTTATATTCCTTGACGCTAATTATTCAATTACCCCGGCAGCGGTAATATTCATACCACCATCAACGTAGGTAATCTCCCCGGTAATGCCTGAAGCCAAATCACTGCATAAAAATGCCGCAGCATTACCGACTTCTTCAATAGTCACATTCCGGCGTAATGCGGCATGTTTTTCATTGAAGCTTATCATTTTATCAAAATCAGCGATGCCAGAAGCCGCCAGCGTTTTAATTGGGCCGGCGGACACGGCGTTAACACGAATGCCTTTTGGTCCTAAACTTTGCGCCATGTAGCGCACATTAGCTTCTAAGCTGGCTTTGGCTAAACCCATGACGTTGTAATTAGGCATGGTGCGCTCAGCCCCTAAATAGCTAAGTGTCAATAAGCTGCCATTTCTACCTAGCATCATGGGTAATGCGGCCTTGGCCAGCGCGGCAAAGCTGTAAGAGCTAATATCATGCGCAATACGGAAGTTTTCACGCGTCACGGCATCAAGATAATCACCTGCCAGCGCATCTTTAGGCACGAATGCCACAGAATGCACGATAGAGTCAATGCCATCCCAGTGTTTGTCGATTGCAGGGAATAGGGCGTCAATCAGGCTGTCTTCAGCAACATCGCAATGAAACACTAGCTTAGAGTCAAAATCCGCAGCTAATCCTGCAACACGATCATGATGCTTTTCCATTTGGTAAGTGAAGGCAAGCTCAGCCCCCTCACGCTTCATTGCGGCGGCTATCCCATAAGCGATTGAACGATTACTCAATAAACCAGCGATTAGTACTTTCTTCCCTGCTAAAAATCCCATGACATTATTCCTATCTATCTTTATTCGTAATAACAGCTGTTATTAATTTTAATGTTGGCTACTTCTTGGGTTATACGCATCGCGTAGCCCATCCCCTAGCAGATTATACCCTAACACGGTAATCAAGATGGCAAGCCCTGGGAACAGTGATAGCCACCAAGCAAACTGAATATATTCTTTGCCGTCTGTCAAGATATTGCCCCATGAGGCTTGTGGGGCTTGCACACCCAGACCCAAAAAGCTCAGCCCGGATTCGACCAATACTGCACTGGCAATACCTAAAATCGAGCTAACAATGATGGGTGTTAGACTATTGGGTAATAAATGTGTGAAGATGAGTCGCGCATCCTTAGCACCTAATGTTTGAGCGGCCAGAACAAACTCACGGTTACGTAAGCTTAAAAATTCTGCCCGTACTAGGCGTGTTACGCCCATCCATGAAGTTAGGCCGATCACAATCATAATATTCCAGATGGAAGGTGTTAAGAATGCAATAACGGCCAGAATTAAAAAGAAGGTAGGAATAGAAAGCATCACGTCAACGATACGCATGATGACGGTATCCACCCAACCGCGGTAAAAGCCGGCAATTGCACCCAGAACGATGCCAATCGCGGTGGCAATACCAACGGCTACAAAGCCTACCATTAACGAGATACGGGCACCGTAAAGCATACGTGAAAATACATCGCGGCCCAGTCCATCTGTTCCCATAAAGTGGTTAGTAGAGGGTGACAGCAGAATGGCTTTTACGTCTATGGCATCTGGGTCATAAGGTGCAATGAAAGGTGCGACTAGCGCGAGCAGTAAGATACCGGCAATAATCATGAAGCCTATCAATGCCAGCGGGTTAGAGAATATTTTTTTCATTGAACTACTCCGCGCCTAACGCGGGGGTCAGCCCAAGCATAAGCTACATCAGCCAATAGGTTCCCAATCAAGGTCAATATCGCACCGATGGTGAGAATGCCCATAATTACAGGGAAATCGCGCATTAAAACAGCGTCGTAGAATAATTTACCCATACCGGGAATGGCGAAAATGCTTTCAGCAATAACTGAGCCGCCGATCAAGCCGGGAATACTTAAACCAAAAATAGTAATTAGCGGAAGTAATGCGTTACGTAGCGCATGGCCATAAATTACACGGTTTTCATTTAAGCCTTTAGCTCTGGCGGTGGTAATGTAATCTTGATGCAGCACTTCTAACATACCATTGCGAACAAATAAGGAGATGCCGGCAAGGCCAGTAATGCCCGAAATAAATACAGGTAAAAATAAATGCTTGAGCGTATCTAGAATTTGCGCGAGCCAATGCATGTTTTCATGGCCAATGCTTTGTAGGCCTGAAATCGGTAGCCAAGCGTGCTGTACACCGGTCCAATACATCAGCATTAACGCGAGCCAAAAACCAGGGATTGCAAAGCCGAGGAACACAAACAAAGTGATGCTGCGATCGGTTAACTGGTTTTGCTTTAGCGCGGAAATAACGCCGAGCGGCAGAGCGGTGCCAATGATTAAAATAAGACTTAACACATTGATGAGTAAAGTAATCGGCAATGCTTCTTGAATCATACCTAATGTGACGTTACCATCTTTGTCTTTGGTTTGCCAAAACACCGGTCGCTGATGCGACGCAAACGAAGTGCCAAAGTCTAGCGTAGCCATACGTTTTAACCATAAGCTATATTGCACAATTACTGGTTTATCTAAGCTGTATAACTCACGTAATTTTTGTCGAGATTCTTCACTGGCCTTGGGATTGAAACTCGCTTCACTAGTCGTGATGTCGCCAGGTGCTAAATGCATGATAAAAAAAGAAATAAGGCTGATGCCAATCAAAAGTGGAATCATCCAAAAAAAACGTTTAAGTAAATATTTGAGCATGTTTAATGAAAACTCATTTAGTGGTGACTCATGGGCTAATATTCACTCATTTCCGTGCGCGCATAAGCTTTTGGGATGTACCATTCGTAAGTATTATAACCAATGCCAGCAGGTGGCGCGGGGTTGCTTATACCCCTTACACGTTTATGGATGGCTGATAATCCATAACCTGCTGATAAATAGACGACAGGGCTGTCTTCTAATAAAATCTTTGAAAATTCATGGTAAATTTTCATGCGTTTATCGGGATCAAGCTCAAGTCTTCCCGCTTCAAGTAGCTTATCGACGCGGGGATTATTGTAGCTAATAAAATTAAATTGCCCAGGTGCCTGTTGGCTAGAGTGCCAAATGCTGTATTGGTCTGGATCTAGGGATAAACTCCATCCCAATACTACTGCATCAAATTCTTTTGGTTTAATGAATCGCCCTAGAAAAC
>DIZU01000083.1:0-10922 GCA_002429455.1 Methylotenera sp. UBA6020
CGCTCAAATTTACCTTTTGCCATGACTATTTCCTTTTATCTAAACTTAAATATGATGATTAATTAACCAAATATTTTTGGACTATTTTTTGTTAATGATGGCATCAGCCACGTTTCTTGGTGCTTCAATGTAATGCTTAAATTCCATGCTGTAGCTTGCGCGACCCTGTGACAATGAACGCACAACAGTTGAATAACCAAACATCTCAGCCAACGGCACTTCCGCACGAATAACCTTACCAGTTGCGTTATCTTCCATACCTTGAATCATACCGCGACGTGATGACAAGTCACCCATTACGTCACCCATGTAATCTTCAGGCGTCTCAACTTCAACCGCCATCATAGGCTCAAGTAAGATCGGATCCGCTTTACGCATACCGTCTTTAAAACCAATTGAAGCCGCCATTTTGAAGGCATTTTCATTAGAGTCAACATCATGGTATGAACCGTCAAACAATGTAACCTTTACATCCACTACCGGGAAGCCAGCCAAAATACCTGATGGAATTGTTTCACGTAAGCCTTTTTCAACCGCAGGAATAAATTCACGTGGCACTGTACCGCCTTTAATTGCATCAATGAATTCAAAACCTTTACCAGGCTCATTTGGCTCCATTTTTAGCCATACATGGCCGTATTGGCCTTTACCGCCAGATTGCTTAACGAATTTACCTTCAACCTCAACAGACTTCTTAATCGCTTCACGGTAAGCCACTTGTGGCGCACCAACGTTAGCTTCAACGTTAAATTCACGACGCATACGATCTACTAGAATCTCTAGGTGCAACTCACCCATACCTGAAATAATGGTTTGGTTTGTTTCTTCATCGGTTTTTACGCGGAAAGATGGATCTTCTTGCGCTAAACGATTTAACGCAACACCCATTTTCTCTTGGTCGGCTTTAGTTTTTGGCTCAACCGCAACGTGAATTACCGGCTCAGGAAATATCATGCGTTCTAGAATGATTTCATCATTCACGCTACATAGCGTATCGCCCGTAGACGCATCCTTCAGACCAATAGCCGCAGCAATATCACCGGCACGAACTTCAGTGAGCGGCTCACGCGTGTTGGCATGCATTTGTACAATACGGCCGATACGTTCTTTTTTGCCTTTGATCGGATTGTAAACAGTATCGCCAGCATTGATCACGCCTGAATACACGCGGAAGAAAATCAGCTGACCAACGAACGGATCCGTCATAATCTTAAAAGCTAATGCTGAGAATTTCTCATCATCAGAAGCTTTCAAGAAGATCTCATTGCCATCTTCATCTTCAGCTCTTGTTGGTGGAATATCAGTTGGTGCTGGCATCAACTCAATGACTTTATCCAGCATGGCTTGCACGCCTTTGTTTTTAAAGGCTGAACCACATACCATAGGCACGATTTCAAAGGCAATCGTACGCATACGTAGGCCCTTCATGATGTCTTCTTCAGACAAATCACCGTCTTCAAGGTATTTGTTCATCAGCTCTTCAGTAGCTTCAGCCGCAGCTTCCACCATGTTTTCACGCCACTTGTCACACTCAGCTTTTAAGTCTGCTGGAATTTCACGGTAATCAAACTTCATGCCTTGAGATGCATCATCCCAATAAATAGCTTTCATTTTAATTAGGTCAACAACACCCTCGAATTTCTCTTCAGCACCGATTGGCACTTGCAAAGGAATTGGATTGGCTTTAAGACGTGCACGCATTTGATCGTACACTTTGAAGAAATTAGCACCTGCACGGTCCATTTTATTAACGAACGCTAAACGCGGTACTTTATATTTGTTGGCTTGGCGCCATACTGTTTCAGATTGCGGTTGTACACCACCCACCGCACAGTACACCATGCACGCGCCATCAAGCACACGCATTGAGCGCTCTACTTCAATAGTAAAGTCAACGTGACCTGGAGTATCAATAATATTAATACGGTGCTGATCGAACTGACCAGCCATCCCTTTCCAGAAACAGGTAGTTGCCGCAGAAGTAATAGTAATACCGCGTTCTTGCTCTTGCTCCATCCAGTCCATGGTGGCTGCGCCATTATGAACTTCACCAATTTTATGATTCACACCAGTGTAAAACAAGATACGTTCAGTAGTTGTCGTTTTACCTGCGTCAATATGCGCAGAAATACCAATGTTACGGTAGCGTTCAATAGGGGTTATACGAGCCACGGCTATTACCTTTACTTAAATATTATTGCTTAAATTCTTAAAGAGCGATTTAACTGAGCTAAGTAATCATCTTGAATTTTTACTCAAGCCTCTTACTCAGACCAGCTAACAAACAATCAGATATTAAAATCTGAAATGTGAGAATGCTTTATTCGCTTCTGCCATACGGTGAACTTCTTCACGTTTTTTCATTGCCGACCCGCGACCTTCAGAAGCTTCAACCAACTCAGCTGCCAAACGCAGACCCATTGACTTTTCGCCACGTTTACGAGCAGCATCACGCAACCAACGCATCGCCAATGCACTACGACGGCTAGGACGCACTTCAACCGGCACTTGGTAGTTAGCACCACCTACACGACGACTTTTAACTTCAACCAACGGACGTAAGTTTGTCAGCGCCAAAGTAAATACCTCTAACGCATCTTTACTGGTTTTGGCAGTCACTTGATCAAATGCACCGTACAAAATACGCTCAGCTACAGATTTCTTACCACCTGTCATCAGCACGTTTACAAATTTAGACACTTCTTGGCTACCAAATTTTGGATCTGGAAGAATGTGGCGCTTGGGAACTTCTCTACGTCTTGGCATAATTTTCTCTATTCTCTACTTATATTTTGCTAGCAATTACTCGAGCAAGGCCTTTGATTAGCCGCTATTTAATAAAACCGATTACTTGGCTTTAGCTTCTTTAGGACGTTTAGCACCGTATTTAGAACGTGATTGTTTACGATCTTTAACACCAGCCGTATCCAAACTACCGCGCACCATGTGATAACGCACACCTGGCAAATCTTTTACACGACCGCCACGCAATAGCACAACACTATGCTCTTGCAGGTTATGGCCTTCACCACCGATATAACTAATAACTTCATAGCCGTTGGTAAGACGCACTTTGGCAACCTTACGCAAAGCCGAGTTAGGCTTTTTAGGCGTAGTCGTGTAAACACGTGTACAAACACCGCGTTTTTGTGGGCAAGCTTCAAGTGCGGGCACTTTGCTTTTCGTGACCACTTTAACGCGTGGCTTACGTACTAACTGATTGATGGTTGGCATTGCCTATAACCTCTAAATTATGTTCTCTAAATATATCTTTATTGTTAAGTTTGCAAATAAAACTAGTATTCTGCAAAACAAACCAGGATGGTAATGTCAATTATGACAATTACACCATCCTGAAAAACTCAGCATTCTATTTAGCCTGACTTTTATTGTCAAGGCTTATCGCACTGATGTTGCCACTTTAGTGGCTTACATCAGTGGTGATGCCCCTTGCGGGTGAATAGTCTGATTTTATTCTGCAGCTATTTCACTACTTACTTCTACTGCTGTTACATCAGACTCTAAAACCACTGGCGCAACAGGCGCTTCTTTAGCAGGAACACCTCCGGCAACCGCTGCACGCTTACGTGCTTCATGGTATGCCAAGCCAGTACCGGCAGGAATTAACCTACCAACAATGACGTTTTCTTTCAGACCACGTAACTCATCACGCTTACCTAAAATAGCCGCTTCGGTCAACACACGTGTCGTTTCTTGGAATGACGCTGCTGAGATGAATGAATCTGTAGACAATGACGCTTTAGTAATACCAAGCAATACATATTCAAATTCAGCAGGACGTTTATCTTGTGGAATGATTTTTTCATTTTGCGCCAATAAATCAGCACGCTCAACTTGCTCACCCATGATAAAGCTTGTGTCACCCGCATCTGTTACACGTACACGACGTAACATTTGACGCACAATCACCTCAATATGTTTATCATTAATTTTTACGCCTTGTAGACGATACACGTCTTGCACTTCGTCAATAATGTAGCGTGCTAAAGCCTCGCGACCTTGTAAACGTAAAATATCTTGTGGATCAGCTGGGCCGTCAACAATACTTTCACCTTTGGTCACCACTTGACCATCATGCGCTGTAACGTGCTTATCTTTAGGAATCAAGTATTCGTTACCAACACCGTCTAAATCAGTAATCACTAAACGCTGTTTACCCTTAGTGTCCTTACCGAATGATACGGTACCTGTGACTTCAGCTAGCATACCGGCATCTTTCGGTGAGCGCGCTTCAAACAACTCAGCCACACGCGGCAAACCACCGGTAATATCACGGGTTTTAGATGACTCTTGTGGAATACGTGCTAACACTTCACCCACACCGACTTCTTGACCATCTTTAACCGTGATAATACAACCTAATTGGAAGGTGATATTCACAGATTGGTCGCCACCGGTGATTTTAACTTCAACGCCGTTAGCATCGAGCAATTTTACTTGTGGGCGCAAACCTTTAGTTTGACCTGCACGTTGTTTTGGATCAATTACCACCAATGATGACAAACCTGTAACGTCATCAATTTGTTTGGCTACAGTAATACCTTCTTCAACGTTCTCAAACTTAACATGACCTGCGTACTCAGTAATAATTGGACGAGTATGCGGATCCCATGTGGCGATCGCTTGGCCTGCTTTCACAGTTTTACCGTCGGTAATCTGCAATGTAGCACCGTACGGCACTTTATGACGCTCACGCTCACGGCCATTTTCGTCCGCAATAATGACTTCACCATTACGTGAAATCACCACTTGTTCATTACGGGCATTGGTTACGTAGCGCATGGTAGACGTAAATTGTAATACGCCATTCGATTTACCTTCTACCTGAGATACTGAAGCCGCACGCGATACTGCACCACCAATGTGGAATGTACGCATAGTCAACTGAGTACCAGGCTCACCGATAGATTGCGCAGCAATCACGCCAACCGCTTCACCCATACTGATCAGCTTGCCACGACCAAGGTCGCGGCCGTAGCATTTAGCACAAATGCCGTAGCGTGTGTCACAAGTAAGCGCAGTACGCACTTTCACTTCATCAATACCAAGTGCGTCAATATGCTCAACTTCATCTTCCGTCAGCAGAGTTCCTGCCGGGTAGATTACTTTTTGCGTTTCCGTATTGATCACATCAAGCGCAGCAGTACGACCTAAAATACGGTCATGCAATGGCTCAATCACTTCACCGCCTTTAACAAGCGCTTTGGTCACCAAACCATCACTGGTACCGCAATCGTGCTCAGTTACCACTAAATCTTGCGTTACATCCACCAAACGACGTGTTAAGTAACCGGAGTTCGCTGTTTTCAACGCAGTATCGGCCAAACCTTTACGCGCACCGTGGGTTGAAATAAAGTATTGCAAAACGTTCAAGCCATCACGGAAGTTCGCTTTAATCGGCGTTTCAATAATAGAGCCATCTGGTTTCGCCATCAAACCGCGCATACCCGCTAGCTGACGTACCTGCGCTGCAGAACCACGTGCGCCTGAGTCAGCCATCATGTAAATAGCGTTGAATGATTCTTGACGCATTGGTTTACCGGCTTTGTCTTTTACCTGGTTGCCGTCAGCATCCAGTACGTCTTCTTCGCGCAGTTGTTTCATCATGGCATCTGCCACTTTGTCACCCGCACGACCCCAGATATCGACTACTTTATTGTAGCGCTCACCTTGTGTTACCAAGCCTGATACGTACTGATCTTCAATTTCTTTCACTTCAGACTCAGCCGCAGTAATCAATTGCTCTTTTTCTGGTGGTACCAACATATCATTGATACTAATTGAAATACCAGCTTTTGTCGCATAGGTATAACCTGTGTACATCAATTTATCAGCAAAAATAACTGTTTCACGAATGCCTACTTTACGGAAGCTGGCATTGATAAGTTTTGAAATTTCTTTCTTTTTTAACGCTTTATCAATGTTGCTGAATGCTAAACCTGCTGGCAGGATTTCTGACAACAACGCACGGCCAACGGTAGTCTCATAACGTGTGATTTTTTCAGTTTTAACACCGTCCAAATCTAAGTCATATTCTTTAATACGCACGGTAATTTTTGCGTGAATATCAATCAAATTCTGATCGAACACACGTTGCACTTCTTTTACATCAGCAAAGCGCATACCTTCACCGCGAGCCAATACTTTGTCACGCGTCATGTAGTACAAGCCCAACACAATATCTTGTGAAGGCACAATAATCGGCTCACCGTTGGCTGGTGATAGCACGTTATTTGATGCCAACATTAAGGTGCGTGCTTCCATTTGCGCTTCTAAGCTTAATGGAACGTGAACCGCCATTTGGTCACCATCGAAGTCGGCGTTGAATGCCGCACAAACGAGTGGATGCAATTGAATGGCTTTACCTTCAATCAGGATAGGCTCAAACGCTTGAATACCAAGACGGTGCAAAGTAGGTGCACGGTTAAGCAATACTGGATGCTCGCGAATCACGTCTTCCAAGATATCCCAAACTTCCGGACCTTCTTCTTCAACTTTTTTCTTCGCCGCTTTAATCGTAGTGGCCAAACCCAATACTTCCAATTTATGGAAAATGAATGGCTTGAACAATTCCAAAGCCATTTTCTTAGGCAGACCACACTGATGCAGTTTCAATTGCGGACCAACCACAATCACTGAACGGCCAGAGTAATCCACACGTTTACCAAGCAAGTTTTGACGGAAACGACCGCCTTTACCTTTAATCATGTCAGCCAGTGATTTCAATGGACGTTTGTTAGCACCTGTCATCACTTTACCGCGACGGCCATTGTCTAACAGTGAGTCCACAGCTTCTTGCAGCATACGTTTTTCGTTACGTACGATAATTTCAGGTGCTTTCAACTCTAACAAGCGTTTCAAACGGTTGTTACGGTTAATAACGCGACGATACAAATCGTTCAAGTCAGATGTTGCAAAACGACCGCCATCCAGTGGTACTAATGGACGTAGCTCTGGTGGCAATACTGGCAAGATTTCCAGAATCATCCACTCTGGTTTAATGCCAGATTTTTGGAATGCTTCGAGTACTTTTAGACGTTTTGCGATTTTCTTGATTTTCGCTTCTGAACCGGTTGCACCCAAGTCTTGGCGCAATTGAACGATTTCGTTCTCAATGTTCATTGTGCGTAATAATTCACGCACCGCTTCGGCACCCATCACCGCATTGAATTCGTCGCCGTATTCTTCTACTTTTGCCAAGTAGTCGTCTTCAGTCAACAACTGGCCACGTGTCAGTGGCGTCATGCCTGGGTCAACCACGATGAATGCTTCAAAGTACAGTACGCGCTCGATATCACGCAAAGCGATATCCAGCACCATGCCTAGACGGCTTGGTAATGATTTCAAGAACCAGATGTGCGCAACAGGTGAAGCAAGATCAATATGGCCCATGCGCTCACGACGCACTTTAGATAGCGTTACTTCAACGCCACATTTTTCGCAGATTACACCGCGATGTTTAAGACGTTTGTATTTACCGCATAAGCACTCGTAATCTTTAATCGGGCCAAAGATTTTTGCACAGAACAAACCATCACGCTCAGGCTTGAAAGTACGGTAGTTGATCGTTTCTGGCTTTTTAACTTCGCCATATGACCATGAACGGATTTTTTCAGGTGAAGCAAGCGCGATCTTAATCGCGTCGAATTCTTCTTCTTGCGTTACCTGTTTGAATAAGTCTAATAGAGCTTTCATGTGAATTCTCTCCTGAATTAATTACGGTCTAGGTCAATATCGATAGCGAGTGAGCGAATTTCTTTCACTAACACGTTAAATGATTCCGGCATGCCGGCATCGATTTTGTGTTCGCCTTTAACGATATTTTCATATACTTTGGTACGGCCAGTAACGTCATCAGACTTCACTGTCAGCATCTCTTGCAAGGTATATGAAGCACCATAAGCTTCTAGCGCCCAAACCTCCATCTCACCGAAACGCTGACCACCGAACTGGGCTTTACCACCCAATGGCTGCTGCGTAACTAATGAATACGGACCTGTTGAACGTGCATGCATCTTGTCATCAACCAAGTGATGCAGTTTCAATACATGCATATAACCAACTGTTACAGGACGTTCAAATGCTTCACCTGAGCGACCGTCAAATAACTTCACTTGCGTTTTGCCTGCAGAGAACTGCAACTGCTTGGTACGTGGGTCGTTATCAGGGAATGCTAAATCTAGCATCGCTTTAATATCGGACTCAGCCGCACCATCAAACACTGGTGTTGCAAACGGCACGCCGTGTTGCAAATTTTTAGCTAATTCAAGCACTTCAACATCACTAAACGATTTAATATCTTCTTTTTTACCAGTACTATCGTTGTATATCTGGTCTAGGAATTTACGTATTTCAGCAACCTTCGTTTCAGCGCGCAACATTTCACCAATACGATGGCCCAAGCCTTTAGCAGCCCAACCTAAGTGAGTCTCTAGAATCTGACCGATATTCATCCGTGATGGTACGCCTAGAGGGTTTAACACGATATCCATAGGCGTACCATCTGCCATATACGGCATATCTTCTACTGGTACGATTTTTGAGATCACACCCTTGTTACCGTGACGACCCGCCATCTTGTCACCCGGTTGGATACGACGTTTCACAGCCAAATATACTTTGACCATTTTTTGTACGCCTGGCGGCAATTCATCACCTTGCGTCAATTTACGTTTTTTCTCTTCAAAGCGGCTGTCGAACTCAACACGGGCTTGCGCCAAGCTGTCTTTCAACTGCTCTAATTGACGTGCAGTTTCTTCATCGCTTAAACGAATGTCAAACCAATCATAACGACCTACTGACTCCAGGTATTCCGCAGTAAGAGTGTCGCCTTTTTTCAGTTTATTCGGACCACCGGTAGCAGTTTTACCTTCTATCAAACGGCGAATACGGCCAAACGCATCGTCTTCCACAATACGCATTTGGTCAGCTAAATCTTGCTTGTAATGCGCTAGTTGGTCATCAATAATTTGTTGTGCACGCGCATCACGATCAATACCTTCACGCGTAAACACTTGCACGTCGATGACAGTACCGCTCATACCAGATGGTACGCGCAACGATGTATCTTTTACGTCTGAGGCTTTTTCACCAAAAATCGCACGTAATAGTTTTTCTTCTGGGGTAAGTTGTGTTTCACCTTTTGGCGTCACTTTACCCACTAATACATCACCGGCTTCAACTTCAGCACCGATATAGATAATCCCGATTTCATCCAAACGGCTTAACATGCGCTCGCTTAGATTAGAGATATCCTGCGTGATTTCTTCAGCACCAAGCTTAGTATCACGTGCAACCACTGACAACTCTTCAATATGAATAGATGTGTAGCGATCATCCGACACTACGCGCTCTGAAATTAAAATCGAGTCTTCATAGTTATAGCCATTCCAAGGCATAAAGCCTACTAGCATATTTTGACCAAGCGCCAATTCACCCATGTCAGTTGATGCACCATCAGCGATCACATCGCCACGCGCCAATTTGTCACCTACGCGAACTAGCGGACGTTGGTTAATATTGGTGTTTTGATTAGACCGTGTATATTTAGTAAGGTTGTAAATATCAACACCAACCTCGCCAGCTTTCGCTTCGTCATCGTTCACACGCACCACAATACGGCCAGAATCTACATAATCCACAGTTCCGCCGCGACGTGCTTGTACGGTTGTACCGGAGTCCACCGCTACCGTACGCTCAATACCAGTACCCACAACGGCTTTTTCAGCACGTAAACATGGAACTGCTTGACGCTGCATGTTGGCACCCATCAATGCGCGGTTCGCATCATCGTGTTCCAGGAACGGAATCAATGAAGCCGCAACTGACACAATCTGACCCGGCGCCACATCCATGTATTGCACGCGATCAGGCTGCGTCATGGTGAATTCATTGTGATGACGTGATGAAATCAGATCATCCACGAACATGTTTTTTGTATCTAAGTCCGTGTTTGCTTGCGCAATCATGTACTGACTCTCTTCAATCGCTGAGAGATAGTCAATCGTATCAGACACTTTATTGCCTTCAACGCGGCGATACGGTGTTTCTAAGAAGCCATATTCATTAGTACGTGCATACAATGCCAGAGAGTTAATCAAACCAATGTTTGGACCTTCAGGCGTCTCAATTGGACACATACGACCATAATGGGTTGAGTGTACGTCACGCACCTCGAAACCTGCACGTTCCCGCGTTAAACCACCTGGGCCTAATGCAGAAATACGGCGTTTATGCGTAATTTCAGACAACGGATTGGTTTGATCCATAAATTGTGACAATTGGCTTGAACCAAAGAACTCACGAATCGCGCTAGATACCGGTTTAGCATTGATCAGATCATGTGGCATCAAGTTGTCAGATTCGGCCTGTGACAAACGCTCTTTTACAGCACGTTCCACACGGACTAAACCAGTACGGAATTGGTTCTCAGCCAACTCACCCACGGAACGAATACGACGATTACCTAAATGGTCAATATCATCGATCTCGCCACGGCCGTTGCGTAGCTCTAGCAGCACGGCAACTACCGCAAGAATATCGTCGTTTGAAAGTATATATTCACCTTCAGCACCGCGAGGACCTACAGTTTCATAGAACTTACGAATCCAATTTGATTGACGTTCTTCCGCTTTTTCAGGGAATGCGCGACGATTAAATTTCATACGTCCAACACGTGACAAGTCGTAGCGGTCTTCGTTGAAGAATAAGCCATTGAACAAGGCCTCAACTGAATCTTCAGTTGGCGGCTCGCCTGGGCGCATCATGCGGTAAATGGCAACTCGTGCACTGTATTGATCAGGAATTTCATCAATACGCAATGTTTGTGAGATGTAATCACCGTGGTCTAAATCATTAGAGTAAAGCGTACTAATTGTTTCTATGTTCGCATCTATTAATTT
>DIZU01000083.1:11099-12651 GCA_002429455.1 Methylotenera sp. UBA6020
GGCACGGCAATCTTGCTCACACCGGCTTTTTCCATATCACGGATATGTTTTACGGTGATACGCTTGTCTTTAGCGACCAAGACTTCACCATCTTTAGCAACGATGTCGAATTTAGCCACTTCACCACGTAAACGCTCTGGCACAATCGTAAACTGAATGCCATTTTTACCGATATGAAAGGTATCAAAATCGAAGAATGTGTTGATGATTTGCTCAGGCGTATAACCAAGTGCTTTAAGCAAAATAGTCACCGGCATTTTGCGGCGACGGTCAATACGGAAATATAAGTAATCTTTAGGATCGAACTCGAAATCCAACCATGAACCACGGTAAGGAATGATACGCGCTGAGAATAGCAATTTACCAGAACTGTGCGTTTTACCACGGTCATGTTCAAAGAACACACCCGGACTACGATGCAATTGCGAAACAATCACACGCTCAGTACCATTAATCACAAATGAGCCATTTTCGGTCATCAAAGGCAATTCGCCCATGTAAACTTCTTGCTCTTTAACCTCTTTCACGGTGGGCTTTGAAGCCTCTTTATCCATGATGGTTAAACGTACTTTTACACGCAATGGTGCGGCGTAGGTTAATCCACGTTGCTGACATTCTTTCACGTCAAAAGGCTCAGCGCCTAGTTGATAGCTTACATAATCTAAGCGCGCATTACCTGAGTGACTTACGATAGGGAAAACGGAACTAAAAGTTGATTGTAAACCGTCTTCCGTGCGTTTATCCGCAGGGGTGTCAGCTTGCAAAAAGGCAGCGTAAGACTCCAACTGCATTGCGAGCAAGTATGGAATCTCTTGCACGCTTTCACGCTTGGCGAAACTTTTACGAAGGCGTTTTTTTTCGGTGAAGGAATAGCTCATTGCATCTCCTAATGTTTGATGGCAGAAATTAAAACACTTCTTAGAACTTATTGACAGTCTTCAAAGTACTTTGATTTATAACTTCAAAAATCGTTATATCTACGTTAATTAAAATTACATTTTGTAACACTTTTCGGGCATTACAAACGGATAAGGCTGACGATCTCTCGTCAGCCTAAAACGTACTAAACTAACTTATTACTTGATTTCGCCAGTAGCGCCAGCTTCAATCAATTTTTTCAAAGCCGCATCAGCATCAGCTTTAGAAACGCCTTCTTTAATTGCTTTTGGTGCGCCGTCAACTAGGTCTTTAGCTTCTTTCAAACCTAATGCTGTTAACTCACGAACCGCTTTAATAACGCTCACTTTTTGTTCGCCAGCTGATAAAAGAATTACGTTAAATTCCGTTTGCTCTGCCTCAGCTGCTGCTGATGCACCGCCTGCTGATGCTGCTACTGCTACTGCAGCAGCTGATACACCAAATTTCTCTTCGATTTCTTTAATAAATGCTGTCAAATCTAACACTGACATTGCACCAACTGTATCTAAAATATCTGCATTTGAAATTGCCATTTGAATATTCCCTAAAATTAAATAATGTAGCTAATGAATTAAGCTGCTTTAGCCTCAAGAACTGCCGCAAGCGCACGCGCAAACTTGGTTGGCACTTCGTT
>DIZU01000083.1:12702-15754 GCA_002429455.1 Methylotenera sp. UBA6020
GGGCCGACCATGTCATTTGCAAGACCAGAAAATGCTGTATTTTCTACTGCACGACGTACTAAAGTATTTTTTAGTACGCGTAAGTAAACACCAGATTCTCGAGCACTTGCACGTAACGTAGTCATATCTGCCACACCCGTACCGCGGTATTCAGCAAGAACGATGACTTGTGCATTAGCAACTTGTTCGCTAACTTCAGCTACAACTGCTTTTTTCTCTGTAAGATTTAGACTCAAGTCTTTTCTCCTTCCGTTAAAATCTCTGTTTTATCACTAAAACAGAATCAGCTTTCATCATCATTATAAGATCATAAAAACCATTTTACGGCGACCTGTCATCAGGAGTTACTATTCCTATTTAGGGATGCGCCATCTGCGTAGGGTTCAGTCAATTTAGGGCAGAGGTTAAAGCCAACATCACTTCTTCACCCACCTTAAAAAACTTACATTAAATCCTCACGGATACCTACGGTCTTTGATAACCTCATTATCATTGTCAAACCGATCGAACTGACCAAACAACAGCAATGAGCCCAAAGCCCTTTGCGAGTGAATCCAGACACCGGGATTCACTCATCATTCTTTTTTAAGCGGTTAAACTCGCTTGGTCAACACGTACACCAGCACCCATGGTGCTAGATACGGCTAGTTTTTTCAGATAAACACCTTTAGACGATGCTGGTTTTGCTTTAGTCAAAGCTTCAACCAGTGCGACCAAATTGCCTTGTAACTGCTCTACCGTGAAAGATGCGCGACCAATCGTGCAATGTACAATGCCGCCTTTGTCTGTACGGTATTGCACTTGACCTGCTTTAGCGTTTTTAACTGCTGTTGCAGCATCCGGTGTCACAGTACCTACTTTTGGGTTTGGCATTAAGCCACGTGGGCCTAAAATTTGACCCAGCGCACCAACGATACGCATAGCATCTGGCGTTGCAATGACGATATCAAAATCCATCACACCCGCTTTAACTTGTTCGGCTAAGTCTTCAAAGCCAACAATATCAGCACCAGCCGCTTTTGCCGCCTCAGCTTGTGCGCCTTGCGCAAACACCGCTACGCGAGTTGTTTTGCCTGTACCGTTTGGCAACACCAAAGCACCACGCACTAATTGGTCTGATTTACGTGCATCAATACCTAGATTGATAACTGCATCAACAGACTCATTGAATTTTGCCGTTGCATTTGCTTTAACCAAAGTTAAACCTTCAGCTACTGGATACAGTTTATTACGGTCAACTTTTGCGCGAAGCGCGGTAATACGTTTAGATGCAGCCATGTTATAGACCCTCCACTTCAATACCCATACTACGTGCGCTACCTGCAATAGTACGCACCGCAGCATCCATATCAGCCGCCGTTAAGTCAGGCCTTTTGGTTGTTGCAATTTCTTCCGCTTGTTTACGGGTGATTTTGCCCACTTTGTTTGTGTGAGGAGTAGGTGAACCCTTAGTGATATTGGCTGCTTTTTTGATCAGAATCGTCGCCGGAGGCGTTTTCATCACAAATGTAAAGCTCTTATCAGCAAATGCTGTAATCACAACTGGAATTGGCAACCCTGGTTCTACACCTTGCGTTGCAGCATTAAATGCCTTACAAAATTCCATAATATTCAAACCACGTTGACCTAACGCTGGTCCGATTGGTGGACTCGGGTTGGCTTTGCCTGCAGGAACCTGCAGCTTAATATAGCCAATAACTTTCTTTGCCATGCTATGACTCCTAGTGTGGGTACTAACGCTTGCAGAAGTTAAATATCTAACCTCTGTGATTAAGCTCCCCGTTGATAAATACTGCTATAAGTAACTTGGGCTACTAAACTTCTTTTTCGATCTGACTAAATTCTAACTCAACTGGTGTTGAGCGGCCAAAAATCACCACTGACACACGCAACTTACTCTTCTCATAGTTGATATCTTCAACATTGCCCGAAAAGTCTTTAAATGGGCCATCAGTAATACGCACTGACTCGCCTTTTTCAAAGGTAAGTTTTTGTGTTGGGTTACTTTTACTTTCATCAATGCGCTGCAAGATAATATCGACTTCTTTATCTTTAATTGGTGTAGGCTTTTGTGCACTGCCCCCAATAAAAGCCGTCACACGCGGCGTACTTTTGACCAAGTGCCAGCTTTCGTCCGTCATAGCCATTTGCACAAGAACGTATCCCGGGTAAAGCTTGCGCTCAGAAATAGTTTTCTGGCCTGCTTTCATCTCAATTACTTCTTCGATTGGCACTAGAATTTGACCAAACTGGTCTTGTAGACCAGCACGCACAACGCGTTCTTCTATGCCTCTTTGTACTGATTTCTCAAAGCCAGAAAAGGCTTGTACCGCGTACCATCGCATACTCATTACGCGCTCCGTCCCATTAACCACTGCACCATGTAAGCAAATCCAATATCCACAACCGCTAAGAATGCAGCCATAATGACCACCAACACAAATACGACCAAAGTCGTTTGTACGGTTTCTTTGCGTGTTGGCCATACAACTTTACGCGCTTCTGCCACAGACTCACCGATAAAGCCAAGCGACTGCTGACCAGCGGGCGTCGTCCAAAGCACGCCAATAGCAGCACCCAGACCAGCAAGCACTGCGAGTATGCGTAATACTGTCGCTTTATCTGCCAGCAGATAAAACCCAGCAATACCTGCAGCAAGTAGCAGAAAGGCCACCAACAACTTAATTTTGTTGATCATAATTTACTTAATAAGTATTACTTAATAGTGACTAAAAATTCTTACCTGATTTAAACAATCTTTAATTAAGCACTTAAACACACTTAATTTAATACATGAAAAATCTTTACTTAAATTTGGCAGGCCAAGAGGGTCTCGAACCCCCAACCCTCGGTTTTGGAGACCGATACTCTACCAATTGAGCTATTGGCCTGTAGTTTACGGCTTCAAAAAAGCCTTACAACTTAAAAAGCTACACTGGGTTGTAAGCGTAGCTTTTTTTAACACATAACTAAATAATTACTCTGTAGCGCATTTATTTTAGATACCTTTTTCAAGATATCATTCAATCAAACCCATCTTACTCGATGATTT
>DIZU01000119.1:0-219 GCA_002429455.1 Methylotenera sp. UBA6020
AAAATTCATCTCATCATCAGCGATGTCAATATGCCCAATATGGATGGTATTGCCTTCGTTGCGGCATCCAAGCAACTGCCGGCTTACAAATTCACCCCGGTTATCATGCTGACCACAGAAGCCAATGAATTGAAAAAACAGGCAGGCCAGGCTGCGGGCGCCAAAGCCTGGGTGGTTAAACCGTTCCAGCCGGCACAGATGCTGAATGCTGTTTCTAAA
>DIZU01000119.1:490-784 GCA_002429455.1 Methylotenera sp. UBA6020
AAACAAAAAACAAAAAAGGAGAGGGTTATGGCAGTCAATATTTTGCATGTGAACGACAACCAGTGCCGCATCGTGGTTGATGGCGAGATGACAATTTATACCGCAATGGCGTTGAAAGAAGACTTTCTGCCCACCTTGGCTAACTGCAAGGATATGGAAATCGACTTGGCCGGCGTGAGTGAAATTGATTCTTCCGGCTTGCAATTATTGGTGCTCGCCAAGACCGAGGCGATGACGCATGGCAAAACTTTGCGAATTACCGCCCATAGCCCCGCAGTACTAGAGCTTCTGGGC
>DIZU01000119.1:947-1693 GCA_002429455.1 Methylotenera sp. UBA6020
GCCCCGCAGTGCTAGAGCTTCTGGGCTTGTGCGACCTGGAAGGTTTTTTTGGTGATCCAGTCGTGATCTCATCACAGGTATAAAAATATGAATCTCGACGACGCATTACAGACCTTTATCATTGAAAGCCGCGAACTGCTGGAGAGCATGGAAAATGCTTTGTTGCGCATAGAGCAATCGCCGGATGATGTTGAACTCATTAACGCCATCTTTCGCACTGCCCACACCATCAAAGGCTCTGCCGGGCTATTCGGACTCGACTACATTGTCTCCTTCACACACGTTGCTGAAAGCGTGTTGGATCGTGTACGCAATGGAGAACTGAAAATTGAATCCGATCTAGTCGCACTGCTACTCTCTACCGGCGACCACATTTCAGCACTGGTGGATCACACTGTAGCTGGTGGTGAACTCAGTGCTGCACTTGGCGAAGAAAGCCAAACGATCATCGGCTTCCTGGGCGCTTATCTGCAAGAAGGTCCTGTTGTAAAAGCCGACGCAGCCAAAACTACGGTGATGACAAAGGCCATATACGCACAGGCAGAACACAGTTACACCACTGAAGGCGGCGGCGAAGTAGAAACCGACCTGTGGCATCTGTCGCTGCGTTTTGGGCGCGACGTGCTAAAAGATGGCATGGATCCAGTTTCGTTTATCCGTTACCTCGGTACGCTGGGCGCTATTCACCGCATCGTCACATTGCTGGATGGCATACCGGCTGTGGCCGAAATGGACCCTGAAAGCTG
>DIZU01000119.1:1812-3284 GCA_002429455.1 Methylotenera sp. UBA6020
CCTAACAGCAAAATCAGTGAATACCTGCAACTCATTGCAGACCTGCCAGAAGAAGACTTGCGCGTGGGCGAAATGCTGCTGCGTTGCGGCACGCTTACTCAAGCCGAGCTAGAAGTTGCCCTTAAGCTTCAAAGTGGCGGCGGCAATGCAACAGTGCGCCCGATTGGTGAAGTGCTAGTAGCAACGCAAGTAGTACAGCCTGTGGTGCTAGAGGCGGCACTGCAAAAGCAGAAGCAGGTTAAGGACAACAAAAGCGCTGAAGCCAATCTTATTCGTGTGGATACCAATAAACTGGATGAGCTGATTAATCTGGTGGGCGAACTGATCATTGCTGGCGCTGGAGCTAGTTTGATTGCGCAACGTGCAGGCATTCCAGAACTTCTCGAAGCGAATGCTACGGTATCCAGATTAGTCGAAGAAGTGCGTGATAGCGCGCTAACGCTGCGCATGGTGCAGATCGGTGCTACCTTCAGCCGTTTTCAGCGCGTGGTGCGCGACGTCAGCAAGGAGCTCGGCAAGGACATTGAGCTTGTGATTAGCGGCGAGGAAACCGAGTTGGACAAAACTGTAGTAGAAAAGATTGGCGATCCGCTCACTCATCTGGTACGCAACTCCATGGATCACGGCATTGAATCTGCCGAGGTGCGTCTGGCGCGCGGCAAGCCCGCTAAAGGCACGCTTAAACTTAACGCTTATCATGATGCAAGCAGCATTGTTATCGAAGTTTCTGATGACGGCGGCGGCCTCAACAAGGAAAAAATCCTCAAAAAAGCCATAGAGCGCGGCATTATCAGCGAAGGCCAAAGCCTCACCGACAAAGAAATCTACAACCTTATTTTCGAGGCTGGCTTCTCTACGGCGGATGCCGTCAGCAACCTTTCCGGTCGTGGTGTCGGCATGGACGTAGTACGCCGTAATATCACCGCGCTACGCGGCACAGTCGAGTTAGATAGCGTAGAGGGACAAGGCAGCACGGTGCATATCCGTTTACCGTTAACGCTGGCCATTATCGATGGCTTCCTCGTTGGCGTAGGCGATGCTGCGTATGTCATCCCGCTTGACATGGTAGTCGAGTGCATCGAGCTTGATGCTTGGCAGACGGAAGCTGGCGATGGTCGCTACCTCAACCTGCGCGGCGAAGTTTTGCCTTACAGCAGGCTGCGTGAACATTTTGCAGTAGAGGGTGAAGCTGCACGGCGCGAAAACGTCGTGGTGGTGAAGTTCGGACAACACAAGGCTGGGCTAGTGGTTGACAGACTGATGGGCGAGTTCCAAACCGTCATCAAACCGTTGGGTAAGGTATTCAACCAGATTCGCGGCATCGGCGGCTTTACTATTCTAGGCAGCGGCGAAGTAGCGCTTATTCTGGATGTGCCAGGGTTAATGAAGCAGGTGGCCGCAAACGGCGAAGCGAATGATGTGACGGCAGCGTTCACCGCACAGAGGCGCTGAAGTGCAATTGGTAGATAAGC
>DIZU01000119.1:3516-4429 GCA_002429455.1 Methylotenera sp. UBA6020
AAAATTAGTTAATACTTCAAAGGGGAAGTGAAATGTTTAAAAACATGAAAGTTGCAGTCAAGTTAGGCTTAGGTTTTGCACTGGTGCTAGCGCTGCTGGTAGTAGTGGCCAGCATAGGCATCACGCGTTTGGCAAAGTTGAATGAAGGGACGAATGACATCACCGACAACATGTGGCCTAAGGTGCTACTGTTACAAGATGGCCTTGCCGGCGTTAATGCCATCGGCTTCGGCGCACGTGACATGATGTTGGCCACGAATAAAGAGGCCGTTCAGAAGGCTAAAGAGGATATGTTAGAAGGCCGTGCAGGCATTGGTAAAGCGTGGGAGAAGCTGAAACCGACCCTGGTAAACCCCAAGGGCAAGGCGATGATGGAAGCTATTCTGGAGTCTCGCACAGAGTTTATCTCTGCGCAAAACCAGCTTATCAAGTTGGCTGAGACGGGCAAGGTCGATGAAGGAAAAAGATTCCTCGACAGTGATTTCAGATCAACCGCTCAGGAGTACCGCAAGCGTGTTGATGCGCTGATCAAGTTTCAGGGCGACCTTATGAATGAAACCGGCGATGCGGCGGAAGCAGCCTATCAAGAGGCGCGTAGTCTGGTACTGATGCTGGCGGCGGTAGCGATAGCCCTAGCCGTGCTGGTTGGGGTAGTTATCACCCGCAGCCTGACTAAACAACTAGGTGGCGAACCTGGCTATGCAGCGGAGATGGTATCAAGAATCGCCAATGGTGACCTTACGGTAAATGTACAAACCAAGTCCAACGACAGCAGCAGCATGCTGTTTGCTATCAAAGGCATGGTAGAACGCCTGTCTGGCATTATTAGCGAAGTACGCGGTTCTGCCGATGAATTATCTAGCGCCTCGGAAGAAGTCAGTGCCACCGCCCAAAGCATGAGCCAGGCTACCAG
>DIZU01000105.1:0-392 GCA_002429455.1 Methylotenera sp. UBA6020
CGTATGGTGAGTTCAGGTGCGCGAATGATGAGTTCGGAAAGATGTGGCTCCAGCAAGGGAATACTGAGCCATGACAATGAAACGTCGGTATCTTTAAGTTGCAAGGCGGGGCGGTTTTGCACATCGAAAATATCAATATTGGTCAGCGATAAATGTGGGTTTATGCCTTGCCAGTCTGCTTTGATGGTGCCGATAACGACTTTTTGCTTGGCCGCTTGGCTTGCGTAAGCGGCGATTTTATCTTTATATTGTTCAATGTTAGGCAACACCAGAAACTGGATTGCAAGTGCCGTAATCAGTACGATAATGACGATTATGCTGACAAGCCACAGCACGGTACGATAGACCCAAAGCAGAGATTTTTTGACCATAATGGGTGGGTTTTAGATTTT
>DIZU01000105.1:615-815 GCA_002429455.1 Methylotenera sp. UBA6020
TTTTCTTGTTTGACTGGTTTAATTGGAATGCGTGATTAGCTAACATTTTACTGCAATTATTGATTGATACGAATTGTTTGCTGGGTATTTACTGGGTAAAGATTGGTAAAAATTAAAGATATTTAAGACTATCGCACTAATCATTTAGAATAACGCTCTTTCACGTATGAATAAGAAGCTTTGGTTCCTGAGCTTGTCGA
>DIZU01000105.1:1059-7113 GCA_002429455.1 Methylotenera sp. UBA6020
CCTGAGCTTGTCGAAGGATAGCTTCTATATTCTGCGGGTACCAGTGCTTGGCATCACCGTGGAATATACCAGCTGAAGCTGGTTACTCACACGCGAAAGCCAAATACTGGCTTCATCAATTGTGACTAGCAAGTCTTTTATTTTAGATGGTTTTAACTTGATTCAATTCAAACAATTAACTTTAGTCCGTGGTTTAAAAATCCTCGTTCAAGCTGCTTCTATGCAGTTGCATCCTGGCCATAAGGTCGGTCTTACCGGTGCGAACGGCGCTGGTAAATCCTCACTTTTTGCATTATTACGTGGGGAAATGCAGCTGGAATCCGGCGATTTAGAAATGCCCGCTGCTTGGGTAATCGCCCACGTGGCGCAAGAAACCCCCGCGCTGGCAATGCCGGCCATTGAGTTTGTCTTGGATGGCGATGCGGAGCTGCGTCACATTGAAGCCGCGCTCGTCGCGGCAGAAGCCAACCATCAAGGCGAGTTGATTGCTGAGTTACATAACCGTTTGACGGACATTGACGGTTACAGCGCTAAAGCGCGCGCGGCCGAGTTGCTGAACGGGTTAGGCTTTAGCCAGGTGGCCTTGCAACAAGCGGTTTCTACTTTTTCTGGCGGCTGGCGCGTACGTTTAAATCTGGCGCGGGCTTTGATGTGCCGTTCGGATCTACTGCTACTGGATGAGCCGACTAACCATTTGGACCTGGATGCGGTGATCTGGCTGGAAGGCTGGCTGCAAAGCTATCGTGGCACGCTGCTATTGATTTCGCACGATAGAGATTTTTTAGACGCTATCGTCAACCACATTGCGCATATTGAGCAGCAAACCCTGACCTTGTATAGAGGTGGTTACTCAGACTTTGAGCGCCAGCGTGCAGAGAAACTGGCGCTACAACAAGCCATGTTTGAAAAGCAGCAACGCAAGGTTTCGCACTTGCAAAGTTATATTGATCGCTTTCGCGTGCAGGCTACTAAAGCGCGTCAGGCACAAAGCCGGATTAAAGCGTTAGAACGCATGGAAATGATTTCAGCGGCGCATGTTGACTCACAGTTTAACTTCGAATTCAGAGCGCCAATTTCAGCGCCAGATCCATTATTAGTGCTAGATGACATGCAGGTAGGCTACAACAATGTGGCTTTAATTAAAGACATCGTCCTTGCCATCAGGCCAGGTGAGCGCCTAGGGCTGCTAGGCCGTAACGGTGCGGGTAAGACCACCTTGATCAAGCTGCTGGCAGACGAATTACAGGCGCTGAATGGCAAGCGGGTGGAGGGCAAAGACTTGAATGTTGGGTACTTCGCGCAACACCAGTTAGAACAATTGCGCCCGGACGAATCGCCGTTACAGCACATGCTGAAACTTGACCCGCTCACCCGTGAGCAAGAACATATGAACTATCTGGGTGGTTTTGATTTTAAGGGCGAGATGGCAAGGTCGCCATGTGTTAACTTTTCGGGTGGTGAAAAATCACGTCTCGCTTTGGCCTTGTTGATTTGGACACGCCCTAATTTATTGCTGCTAGATGAGCCAACCAACCATTTAGATTTGGAAATGCGCCATGCCTTAACCCTTGCGTTACAGGATTATGAAGGTGGCGTGATATTGGTCTCGCACGATAGAGCCTTGTTGCGCGCCACTTGCGACCAATTTATTTTGGTGGCTGATGGTAAAGCCGCACAGTTTGATGGCGATTTAGACGACTATAGCCAGTGGTTAAACGAGCAGCGCTTAAAAGAGAAGCAACAAACTCAAGTAACGGCGACTGATAAACCAAATAAAAATGACCGCGCCCTGAATAAAGCGGAAAGACAAGCTAGAATCGCAGAACGTCGGCCATTGATGAAAGAGCTGGAGCAGTTAGAGCTTAATATCAGCAAGTGGCAAGCGGACAAAAAAGGCTGTGATGACCGCTTAAATGATAGTGCGCTCTACACCGCTAGCGATAAAACAGAGTTGCAGCAGTTGCTAAAAAGACAAGCTGAGTTAGCGAACCAGACAGAAGTTGCAGAAGAGCGTTGGTTAGCGTTGCATGAGCTGCTAGAAGCAATGCCTGCATTAGACTAACAGCAGGCTAACAACAGAATACCAATAGATTAAACACCAATACTAAATATACCAATAAATAGGGTTCGATATGGAAATGCAATATTCAAAACGCATCAAACTGATGCATGCTTTGTGCTTAGCCGAAACGCTACGTGATGATGAAGCCAAACCAAATACAGACTTAAATGAATATGATGCACTGGCCGCTGCGGATTATTTAAGCTGCTATGTGACATTTAAGGCGATTCAGGCGGCTGAACGTTCACCACAGGCAGAGCGCAATGAAAACTTTGATATGTTGAGTGTGTATCAAGCTTACGCATTGTTAGCCTACGCGTTTTTAACCATGCCACTTGCGCATGAAGATATTGCGCCGAACTTACAGGCTGCGCAAATTACGATTGCCAAAACCTTGTTCGCTGGATTACCAGATGCCGATTTGATGGAAATTATCGAATCAGGCTTTAATAAATTTCAATTGATAGGTGATGCAGAAGCCGATCATTGGACTGAGTTTAGAGAAAACCTGGATAAATTGACCATTGCCTTTGTAATTGCCGGTACTGATGATGATAGCCCGCATGAAAAAGAAGAGGTCATGCCCTTGTTTGGACAGTTGCTGAGTCAGCTTTGTGAAGCTTTTGACAATATATAATTTCAATATCAAGGCTACAAGTTTACATAAAAAAAATCTTGTCATTCTGACTGAAAGGAAGAATCCAGTTGCATGGGTTGATTGTACTGGATTCTTCCTTTCAGTCAGAATGACGGAGGTTTGATGTTTTTACATTAAATGATGTCTAATTAGAATTAGAACAAATATCCCTATTGGACAATATGCCTAATAGGGACGTTTGTTGTAATACTTACATCACACGGCTCGCTGATGCGTGTGGTGGTTGTTTGAAGTTTACCGGTTCATGACCGATTGCTTCGTCCTGATCAGCCTCACTGTGATGAAAGCCATGACCAAACTCGGGTCTAGGCATCTTAAATTCACGTGCTTTTTTACGTTGTTCTGGCGTTAATAGCGCAAAAATCTTCGCGTCATTGCGTGCCATCATTATCACTTTTTGTTTTTCTAAGCCGGCCATTTTATCTGCAAGTTGTTGTACTTTTGCTTCGTCAAATTTATCGGCTTGTGATGTTGCATGCAGCTCTTCCATCAGTTGAATACGTTGTTTATGCTGATCGCGCATCGTCGGTATTTGCGGGTACATCAAAGCAAACAACTGATCTTCTTGCGCACTTGAGAGTTGTAATCCTTGTAAATAGGGTGGCATACCCGGTTTACCCATGCCGTGATGCATGTTGGCACCTCTCTCGCAGTGAGCACCTTTAGCCATGTCATGGCCTTGGCCTTCATCGTGTGCTAGGGCGACTGAAGCCAATGGTAGTGATATTGCCATGATAGAAGCAGCAATGACTTTTTTTAATGAGAATTCCGGTTTTAGTCTAAAGGTCGTGTTCATGATAATCCTTTTCAGTTGTGAGTAATGGCTTAACTTAGCGTGGTTGTCTGATCACTAATTTAAGATGTTGCCATATTGCAGTCTGACCATGTAAAACGCTGTTAAGTGCATGTAAATCTGGGTAAAGGTGCTGTCGGATGGTTGTAGCAATCGCCACCGCTCGTTATGATGACAACTCCTAAATGCTTAACTTGTTACTATAATATTCAGGTAGCCGGGTATATTGGATTAAGGTGCTGAATGCAAAAAGTCTTATTGATAGATGATGATGTCGAACTGCTGGAAATGCTTAAGGAATATCTAGAGCAGGAAAGCTTTGACGTTCAGGTGGCGCACGATGGCGTAGCGGGTGCGCAGATGGTGTTGCAGCAATCATTTGATATTGTAGTGCTTGATGTGATGATGCCTAAATTAAACGGTATTGAAACTCTTAAAGCGATTCGTCATCACAGTAATGTTCCCGTTATTATGCTCACAGCCAAAGGGGATAATACTGACCGTATTATAGGGCTTGAGTTGGGTGCGGACGACTACGTGCCTAAGCCAAGTAGCCCGCGTGAGATTGTAGCGCGGATACGTGCCATTTTACGCCGCGTGAAACCTTGGGACGATGTTCTGGAAAATATAGGCACAGCCAATGTGAAAATGAGTGTGGGTGCACTCACCATCTGGCCTGCGCAGCGCCTTGTAGAGTGGGACAGCCAGCCGGTGACGCTCACCAGCACAGAATTCAATTTGTTGGAAATCCTGGCGAAACATGCTGGGCAGGTGGTGACTAAGCAGGATTTGTCGCAATTGGCTTTAGGTCGGCCGTTGGCAAGGTTTGACCGAAGTATTGATGTGCATTTGAGTAGCGTTCGCCACAAGCTAGGATTGTTGCCAGATGGCCGGCAGTGCATACAAACCGTGTTTCGCTTGGGCTATCAGCTACTAAAGGATTAGCATGGGCAGACTTTACTGGAAGTTTTTTATTTTTTTCTTTCTCGCGCAACTGACTACGGTTATTGGTGTTGGCGTGTCAATCTCCATACAGCATGAGCGTGATGAACAGCAACGCGAGCGAATCTCAGACCTAAACCCACAGGCTAAATCACTGGTCTTGCAACACCTTCCTCCACCGCCAAGACACAAACATTTGTTCCCTATGGTGCCTTTACTTATAGGTATGTTAGCGAGTTTGATTTTTGCCGCATTACTGGCATGGTATTTCTCAAAACCGATTAAACAATTAAGACAAGCGTTTGCCAGTGCGGCAAATGGTAATCTGGATGTGCGCGTAGGCAATGCCATGGGCTCACGTCGCGATGAATTGGCTGATCTGGGCAGCGCATTTGACGTCATGGCGACCCGCTTGGGTGCCTTGATGCAAAGCCAAACGCGGTTATTGCACCAAGTCTCACACGAGTTACGCTCCCCATTAGCCAGATTGCAAATCGCCGTGGGATTAGCGCGGCAGCAGCCAGATAAATTAGAGTCATCACTGGTGCGTATTGAACGTGAGTCTGAGCGCATGGATAGCCTGGTTGGCGAGTTGCTTGAGCTCTCCCGTTTAGAGTCGGGCGTGATGAGAATAGAAAAAGAATCGATAGATTTGAACGAGTTGCTAATGACGATTGTTGAAGATGCCCGATTCGAAGGCATGGCCAAACAAATCACCATAGATTATGAGCCGACAGGTGAAATCACCGTGCCCGTGACATTATTAGCCCAGCAGGATTTATTGCATCGTGCCATTGATAACGTGGTGCGTAATGCGCTGAAATATAGCCCCAATCAGGCACGCATATCTATTGCTACGTTGCTAGATAACTCAGGCATCAAGGTTACCGTGACCGACTATGGCCCTGGCGTTGCAGACGGCGAACTTGAAACGATATTCCAAGCCTTTTTTAGAGGTAGTAACGCCAATAATGCAGATGGTCATGGGGTTGGTTTGGCGATTGCCAGGCAGATTATCGAGGCACATGGTGGCACTGTAACTGCGAGCAATCATCAAGCCGGCGGTTTAACTGTTGAGATTAGACTGCCTAAAGCTTAGCGGTTTTTTAATGCGTGTGACGCACCGTGGCGTCAGAATCCAACATTTTATTTTCTAGTGTTTGATGAATCTGTTCCATTAAGAAATCTGTAGATTCACGACCCAGTTTGGATTCTCGCATCGCCATGTGCCAGCCTGAAATGCAGTTTCTTAAATCAACTTCATTATCACAATTTGCAATACGTTCTTTGATACTACGCCCCATCAGCCCTAAATAATCATCTGCGGCATTAAGCAGAATGGTTTTTACGGCTGCAATTTTTGCCGGATTGATGGGTGTAGCTGTATTTTCAGGGCTAAAGAAAGATAGCGTTGTGAGCGAAGAGTTTTTTGCAATCGCATTGTTGTTGGCAATGGGCTTGTTATTGAATAGCTGAATGAATCCACCTGATTCAAGCTTTTGAATCATCTCCACCAGCAGCTCTTTTTTGAAAAACTTCTCTAAATCATCAATATTACGAATGCCATTGACCAACAATAAAACTTGTCGTTCCCTGACA
>DIZU01000105.1:7289-8053 GCA_002429455.1 Methylotenera sp. UBA6020
ATTTGACCAACAATAAAAACTTGTCGTTCCCTGACATTTAATGTGCGTTTTTCATTGATGAATTCACTGTAACCTAGCGCAGATTTTTCATACACCATATGTATTTTCTTCAAGAAAATTTATATGGCATACCTTACCTAGTGATTATGACATTAAGATTGCCGTAATATTAAATGATTAACTTTTGGACGGTGTTTAGAGACTAATCGCACAGCATTGACCTTGAATACATCTGAATAACAGGCATACACCCGTTTGATCACGCATGAAAAAATTCTGTTTGAAGTAGTCTTTTTCTAAAGAACCAATTAACGGGAAACAGGCTCGTGTACCTTTTCGTTGGTCATGGAAAGAAGATTGGGAAATTTCCATGTTCCTGATGCCGTTTAGCCAACCTGACAAACTGGTAAAGACCCCACCAAACAGAACTTCTCACAATAAATCAATGCTTCATCAAAACATCATTTCGCTGTAAGCAGGTAAATCTAAATTAGCCGGTCCATTGATTACTTTTCCTTCATAAGTAAAACGGCTGCCATGACAAGGGCAATCCCAGCTTTTCTCATCGTTGTTCCAAAGCACTATGCATTTTAAATGGGTGCATTCAGCTGATACCAAATAGAGTTTTCCTGATTCATCCCGGTAGGCTCCGCATTTTTTCCCATCCAGCTTCACTATTCCAGCTTCTTCGTTTTTGATAGATGATAATTCCACGCTTTCTGTGTGAAACCCTTTTTTCAGAACATTCACCAAGTCATCCGTGA
>DIZU01000105.1:8155-8904 GCA_002429455.1 Methylotenera sp. UBA6020
ACTGGAGCGCTTTCTTTCATTGTAAAACGCAATGGGCTGTAAAGTTTCTCCCACTTATTTTCTTCTCCGTTAATCAAATCACTTATTAATAAACCGGCAAAGGAGCAATGCGTCATTCCGTTACCAGAATCACCGGTTATGACATAAACATTATCATGGTCGAGCGGATTGCGCCCGATAAATGCAACTCCGTCCACTGGTTCCAGCACCTGACCTGACCAGCGGTAAACAATTTCTCCTATGGGAAAATGTTTGCGAGTCCAGTCTTCAACCAACTTATATCGGTTTTCTTCCGGCACTTTCGTTTTACTTGTATCCGCAGTGGGATGATCTTCGCCACCGCTTATGAGCAAGTCATATTGCTCATTGTAAGGATGCACGCGTACATAATGATAAGGCGGGACTTTAGAATTACTTTCAAAGTCTCCTGTATCCCACCACAGTGCTTTTGGAAGCAAATATTTTTTTACCAATGCGCCAATTACGTACGTGCGATACGCATATTGTTTATCGAACATCGTAACAAGATTATTTACAGGGCTGTTGGTTGCAACCACCACATGCTTTGCTTTTACTGTAAAACCTTCTACGGTAGTAATACCTTCATGATTTATTTTCGAAGCATGCGTGCTGGTAAAAATTTTCCCTCCATTTTGTTCAATAGCTTTGCATAAGCCATTCAGGTATTTTAAAGGATGAAACTGCGCTTGATTCATAAAGCAAAGAGCTTTTTCCGCTTGCAACATACC
>DIZU01000115.1:0-4305 GCA_002429455.1 Methylotenera sp. UBA6020
CACTTCAACCTTGAAACCGCCCAACTAAAACAACAAAACTATTCGGCATAATTACGGGTCTGGGTTTTGGCTGCTCTTTTGTTGCTAGATGAGTTTCGCCAAATGTAGCCGTCACGAGATATGCACGATGGTTATCTGAGTCATAAGCCATGGTTCGCGCTCCCTTTTGGGTAGTCACATTATTCAATACCAAATAGTGCTCAGGATCATTCTCTTTTATTAATGTTAATGTTCCATCTCCATTTGAGCTGAATGCAATACCTAAGCTCGAGTCAAATGCAGCTGAATCAGGAGCTGAACCAATGGCGACCCCTGAAACAATTCTTCCAGTCTCAGAATCCAGGATTTCCATTTTACTATTGGCTCAGACTGAGAACAGTCGATTATGCTCTTTATCAATTGCTAGTCCAGTAGGCTCAACACCACTACCGATTGGAAAACTCTTAAGTATTTTGTTGGAACCACTGTCAATGACGACGACTTCATTTTTATCTTCAATATTTACAAAAACTTTTCCCGCATCATTGCTTACCGCAAGCTCGGGCTTTCCTGGCAACTTAATCGTACTAATTTTTTTACGTGAAACTGCATCAATGACAGAGGCATTAACAGAACGTCCATTGAAAGTGAATATATGCTTTGATTTAGGTTCATAAAGGATGACATCCGGATTCAAGCCGGAAATTTTAATGGTTTCGATTACATTTAACATGGTCAAATCAAATGCCGTGACTGAATTACTTTTACCGTTACTGGTGAACCCAACATTAAGATCATCCGCAAGTGCGATTCCATGCACACCTTCGGTGCCGGGTATATCCCCAATAACCTTTCCTGTGTCTGCGTCAATGACTTGAACATGGGTTGATCGGCTAACAAACAGACGATGGCGTTTTGTATCAAAAGTGAGAAGATCCCATCCTCCTTCATCACCCACATTGTAGTGATTAACCAGTGCGAATTTAATGCTTTCAGAGGATTGAGCTGACTGAGCTAAATGGCTACTCAATAAGAAAATGCTAACAAAAATCCATATTAAAGTTTTAATGGTCATGGTTTTATTCAAAATAATAGAATTGTGTTGTTCTTCCGTTAAATTTTTGAGGAAAATACCTGTAAGTAGTTCACTTGGCAACTAAATTATAATTAAAGGTGTCATTGATTTTAGATGAAATTTTCTTCTCATCAAGCTCGAATGAAATGAGCATTCAGGACATCGTTCCTAGTGCCGCGTTGCTAATGCACATTCCAACTCTCAGCCTGCCATTTCTGGTAAGTCGATTTAAGTTTACCTTAAGTCTTCGTCTATTATTCTCTTACTTAGATTTAAGACAGAGGATAATTACTATGAAACTGGGACTAACTGGTCTATATAGGGTAAGCGATGCGTTTATTATTAGTTGAAGACGATGCCATGATCGGTGAGAGCCTAAGCGAGGCGCTCACTATTGAAAACTATGCCGTAGACTGGGTACTCGATGGGCGCAGCGCAGAGTTGGCGTTAGCTCATGACGTATATGATTTGCTGTTGCTGGATTTGGGATTGCCGAAGAAGCAGGGTTTGCAGGTGTTAAGTGAGTATCGGTTGCGTGGTGGTATGTTACCTGTGCTTATCATCACTGCGCGTGATGCTATGACTGATAAGGTGAGCGGGCTCGATGCAGGGGCGGATGATTATCTGGTCAAACCGTTTGATTTAGATGAACTCTTTGCCCGAGTTCGAGCATTGTTGCGACGCCATACAGGACGAGCCCAGCCTGTTATTACATTTGGTCAGGTCATGCTTGATCCTGCCAGTCGTGAAGTGTTTTTGAGAGGACAGTTACTGAGTTTGTCCGCACGTGAGTTTGCGTTATTGCTGGCCTTGCTTGATCCACCAGGGCGAGTATTGTCGCGAGCAGAACTAGAAGAAAAACTCTACAGTTGGGATCATGAAATCGGCAGTAATGCGGTCGAAGTCTATATTCATCATTTACGTAAAAAACTTGGCACTGAATTTATACGCAACGTGCGTGGTGTCGGCTATAAAGTAGCTGTTGCATGAAATCAATACGACAAAGTCTGCTTGTTTGGCTCATTCTTGGGATGCTGATAGGAACTTGCGTTGCAGGGCTGAGTATGTACTGGCTAGCGCAAGATGAAGTCAACGAACTGTTCGATTATCAGATTAAGCAAGTCGCATTGTCATTGCATGGGCAAAGCCAATTGGTAACGGTGGCTGCAGCCGATAGAGATCCTGAGGAAGATAATGTCGTACAGGCTTGGGATACATTAGGTAAGCCCTTGTTTTCATCGAACCCGTCACGTGAATTGCCACGTTATGTCACGTTGGGTTTGCATACGGTGAGTTATCATCAGCAACCCTGGCGGATATATAACATTCAGCGGCATGGCCGATTCATCCAAGTCGCGCAACCTATGATAGTGCGCGACGAGCTGGCTGCGGGCTTGGCTGTAAGAATGTTAGTACCGTTTTTTGTGCTCATTCCTCTATTAGCAGGGCTAATTTGGTGGGTGGTGGGACGAAGTTTAAGTCCATTGCAAGCGGTCACCACTGCTGTTGCCACACGTCATGAAGATGCCATGCATGCCTTAGATGAGAAAAACCTACCGCAAGAAATACATCCTATGGTGGTTGCACTTAATCAATTACTGAGACGCCTGAGTCAGTCCATGCAGGCACAACGTGCATTTATTGCGGATGCCTCGCATGAGTTACGTAGTCCATTGACCGCGCTGAAGCTGCAATTACAATTGACGGAACGCGCCACTACTGATGAGCAGCGCACAGTGGGTTTTGTCAAAGTTAATGAGCGTCTGGATCGTAGCATCCATCTTGTCAGGCAATTACTTACTCTCGCCCGTAGCGAGTCACGATCGGAACACGATTATTTTGCACCTGTAGATATGAGTGCCTTAGTACAGGATATTGTGCAAGATTTTATGCCTTTAGCGGAAGTACGTCAGACTGATTTTCAACTGATTATAGAACCTAATGTCATGGTGTCAGGCCAGCAAGAAAATTTACGCATCTTGGTAAGTAATCTGGTCGACAACGCCATCCGTTATACCTCTAACTCAGGCCAAGTGTGCATCCGCATCACGCGGGAAGCAGGACAAACAGTATTGCGCGTGATTGATAATGGGAGCGGCATTCCAGCGCATGAGCGTGAGCGCGTGTTTGATCGCTTCTATCGTCGCGAAGGCACACAAGTGACTGGTAGCGGATTGGGGCTGGCAATTGTTCGTAATATTGCAGAAGTCCATCACGCCACGCTGGCGCTTTCAGACAACTTAATTAGTTCAGGCTTGATAGTTACCATTAAATTCCCTTGATAACTTAGCGATAGCTAGCTGTAAAGACCAGCATTTTCTTCAGCTCTTAGCTATATCAAGAATTCATGCATAGGAAATATGCGATGCCATTGATAGCACTTCGAAGCCTTGGTGTTAATGGAGCGAGTTAAAGACACGCAATTTATACCTTAATTAATATAAAGATAATCAACTCTTTAAGTGTGCGTTAAGGATTGACCCCTTACTCTGTGAACAGAGCCTGACATTTCGTTGCGCTGTTTTAATCAAGGATTATTAACCATGGTTCAAAGTAAAAAAATTGTTACAGTCGGTTTAGGTTTATTGTTAATGGCAGGTGCTTTAAGCGCACAGGCCTATACTGGCGAGGCATTGGCAAAACATGCCAAGGTGACGATGGCAGAAGCGCGCGTTATTGCATTGAAAGCGCATCCAGGCAAAATCACAGATGAAGAGCTAGAAAAAGAAGCTGGCGGTAGTGGCTTACGATATTCATTTGATATCCGTGTAGGCAAGGTCACACAAGAAGTTGGTGTCGATGCCCGGACTGGTGTGGTATTGGAAAATAAAGCTGAAGGCGCTCATCCGGATTAACAGATGTTCATCTTACAGGTTAGAGCTATAGGCGTGTAGCGCATGCTATTCGCTTATAACCCTTCTTTAAGGCTATAGATTTACTTGTAGTTAGGTTATCAATAAAGGTTTAATGATGGAACTGTACCAAAAGAAAAAATTAAAAAATCTCCTTTCATTTCTCGTAGTAACTAATACGCTGCTATTTTTAGTAATGGCTTATTTTCATATGCTCAGCACTGATCCAAAATCAGCCGTTTTTGTTGATTTTTGGGGGAGGTTCACTGTTTACTCATTGTGGTTTATTTGTTTTGAAGCCTATCAAAAATATGTCGGGAATGAACAAAGAGTTAAATTGTAACTTTTGTCATTAGCCGTTGCTGATCAAAACATGAGTAAAAAATGAGAGCCTTATGA
>DIZU01000115.1:4368-4568 GCA_002429455.1 Methylotenera sp. UBA6020
CTGTTTACTCATTGTGGTTTATTGGCTTTGTGGTCTATGTAAAGTATTTATCTGGAAATCCTATTTTGAGGAGGTTCGTCATATTAATTACTTGTGTCAATATTCCTTTATTTCTTCTTTTGGCTTATTTAGACAAAATCCAGCAATACTCCAGACTCGATTATTTTTATTGATTTCTGGGGACGAATCACTGTTTACTC
>DIZU01000131.1:0-1655 GCA_002429455.1 Methylotenera sp. UBA6020
CCGTGTAATGATCTACATAGTCCTGGTCTACCAAGCCTTCAGCGATAATCACGTTCATCATCGCCATTGCCAACGCACCATCAGTACCGGGTTTAGGTGCAATGTGCCAATCGGCTTCTTTTGCGGTTCTGGACGCATAAGAATCAACCACCACAACCTTAGCGCCGCTTTTCTGCGCTTCATGAACGATACGCCAGTGATGTAAATTGGTGGAAACAGAATTACATGCCCAGATAACAATATATTTGGAATGGATAAAGCTTTCCGGGTCTACACCAGCAGTTGGGCCTACAGTTAATAACCATGCGGTACATGAGCCTTCGCCGCAGAATGTTCTCTCCGTGACGGTAGCACCCAGACGGTTAAAAAAGGCATCCCCGCCATTTAAGCCGTGCACTAAGCCTTGATTGCCCAAATAGCTTGCGGGCATGATGGCACGAGGGCCATGGTCGGCAATGATGGTTTTCCAGCGTGTGACGATTTCATCCAGCGCTTCGTCCCACGTAATTCGTGTGAATTGTTTGCTGCCTTTAGGGCCAGTGCGCTTCATTGGGTAAAGCAGGCGGTCTGGATGGTAGTGGCGTTTTTCGTAATCTTTGAGTTTGACGCAGAGGCCGCCCCGCGTCATGGGGTGATCCGGGTTGCCTGTTACGCTGATGAGCTTGTTGTCTTGCACCGTATAAACCATAGAGCAAGTATCTGGACAATCATGCGGACAACCGCCATGAAAAGTTTTAACAGAATTATCAACGGGTGCGTTCATATATCACTTCTCCTCAAAGATTCATACGACTGATTAACTACATTTTTTATAGTATTTATTATGCTTCTCAAGCAATATATACCAACCTGTATAGCATTGCAATGGCATAATTATCACCTGAATAATTTGCATAAACTAAATCTAAATGACAGCAAGAAACCAAGCACTACAATTACTGGGCGGCTTAACGCCAACACAGTTTTTAGCTGAATATTGGCAAAAAAAACCTTTGCTCATTAAAAAGGCGATCCCCAATTTTGAAGGACTATTAAGCCCGGAAGAGCTAGCGGGCTTAGCCTGTGAGGATGACGTGCAATCGCGCATTATTCAACAAATACAGGGCCAATGGCAGGCAAGCCATGGCCCTTTTGATGATGCCGACTTTGCAAAACTACCAGAGCAGCCTTCTCCAGAACATCGCTGGACATTGTTGGTGCAAAGTGTGAATCATTATTTGCCAGAAGCGAGCCAATTGTTGCAGCAATTCGATTTTATTCCGCATGCCAGACTCGACGATTTAATGGTTAGTTATGCGCCTGATGGCGGCGGTGTAGGACCACATTTTGATAGCTACGACGTATTTTTATTACAAGGCCAAGGTAAACGGCTCTGGCGCATCAGTGAACAAACTGACTTAAGTTTGATTGAGGGCGCGCCCTTTGCGCATTTTGAAAAATTTCGACACCGCTCAAGAATGGTTGCTAGAAGCCGGTGATATGCTGTATTTACCCCCACACCTTGCACATTGGGGCATTGCCGTATCCAGTATAAAAGAAGGTAGCGTTGAAGATTGCATGACGTACTCGATTGGCTTTCGCGCACCAAAAAATCAAGAACTCGCTGCCGAGTTTTTAGGATTTATGCAGGATAGATTGAATCAAGACAAGCTGAA
>DIZU01000131.1:1890-3678 GCA_002429455.1 Methylotenera sp. UBA6020
CCAACAAAAAAATATCACTGCGCGTTTTTAGTGAAAAACTGGCAAAGCGTGGTATCGCACTTGACCTGAAAAGCCAAATGCTGTTTTTTGATGCATCATTCTTTATGAATGGCGAAATTGTGACGTTTACGAGCCAATCAGCAACAGTGCTAAAAACGCTGGCGGATAAGCGGAAGCTTGCCCCAAGTGATTTTGCTAACAGTAAAGTTCAAGATGAGATATTGCTACAACAACTTTATGATTGGTATATTGCAGGTTACTTAACATTTTGATTCTATTTAAGATAAAAAATACTCAAATAATATTATGCCTGACAATTTAACCCTTATCCCAAACCAACTCATTGTTGGAGAGCGTCTTTATGCCGAGGCTATCAACATAGTTTTGGCAAACGCACAGCATGATTTATTAATTTTTGACCAAGATTTAAGTCATGGTGATTTTTCTAGTTTACAAAAACATGATCTGCTTCAGCAATTTTTAAGTAAAAACGTGAATAGTCGTTTAACTATCATTTTACAAGACACTAGTTTTTTTCATGATAAATGCCTACGTCTTTTCAATTTACTTAACGTATACCGACATAAAATGACGGTGTATGAAACTAATCAATCAGTAAAACACTCAAAAGACTGCTTTGTATTGGCTGACGATCAACACTACGTCAAACGCATTCATATAGACCAAGCGCGTTTTAAGTATGGACTGAATGATTTAGAAAGTGCAGGTTTATTGAATACCAGATTCAAAGAGCTACTTGAAGCAACACAGGATACCGTTACGATTACAAAGCTAGGCTTATGAGATTGCATCGGTGAAATGGATGCGTGCACGTGACTTTTTGCTTACACCTAGTTTGTTGCTAACGCTATGTTGCCTGCTATTTTCTGCACAGGTAATGGCCGCCCTGCGTTCAAAATCATTACTCTACAGTACCATTTTGCTGAGGATATTCTACCGGCCATTCAACCACTGGTCGGTAGGGAGGGCGTGGTGACCGGCATGCAGAATCAGCTGATCATTTTCGTACTAGCCCTGAAAAAATGGCAGAAATCGAACAAATTGTTGCCACATTAGATGTCGCGCGCCAAAACCTAAAAATTACAGTCAGCCGGCGAAATAATCTACAAACCGAGCATGAGGACGTGACAGTCAATGGCCGTAAACGGGTTGCCAATATGGATATTGGCACAAACAAGTACGTTAACGATAGCGTGCAGATTGCCCTTGAAAACAACCAAAACAATTCACGCAGCAGCAGTAATCAATTGATCAATGTGGTTGATGGGGAGCGGGCATTTATCCGTGTTGGGCAATCTGCACCATTTACACAGGAATGGGTAACGATGACTAGGCAATACATCAATGCACCGGATGTTAGGGTACAACAATCTACAAAATTTGTTGATATCGCTACTGGTTTTGCCGTGCGTCCACGGAATATAGGTAACCAAGTAGAACTAGAAATCACACCCAGAATTGCTCAACTGAACCAAAGCGGATTTATTGATTTTGAAGAACTATCGACTGTCGTTCATGTAAATCGCGGTGAGTGGTTAGATTTAGGTGGCCTGATGCAACAAAAAGATGATGTTAGCCGTGCGATTTTAAGTAAGCAATCCAGCAATCAATTGCAGAGCAATCAACTTTCAATTCGAGTGGAATAAAGTAATTGATGTAATTTATATAAAAAAATAGGCATTTTTTAAGCTAATACCCGTCAAGCCATGAAAAATACTGGTTTTTTTCTTAATTACTGGTAAAATTTGTGCCACTCGGTATAGTAAC
>DIZU01000131.1:3750-3930 GCA_002429455.1 Methylotenera sp. UBA6020
TTAGTACAGTTATCGAAAAAAGTTTTTTAACTAGTTAAACTCTTAAGGAATTAAAATGACACGTTCTATCCTACTTGCTGCATTATTGGCTCTTGCTCTAACTGCTTGTGGTAAAAAAGAAGAAGCAGCTCCTGCACCAGCTCCTGAAGCTGCACCTGCTGCTGAAGTTGCACCAGCTCC
>DIZU01000131.1:4243-4480 GCA_002429455.1 Methylotenera sp. UBA6020
GCTGCTGAAGTTGCACCAGCTCCTGCTGCTCCAGCTGCTGAAGTTGCACCAGCTCCTGCTGCTCCAGCTGCTGAAGCTACACCAGCTCCTGCAGCTCCAGCTGAAGCTGCTAAGTAATTAGCGTTTAGTCAGAAACAAAAAAGCCGACTTTTAGTCGGCTTTTTTGTTTCTAATGACCCGTCCTGAAATAAGTTGACACTTTTTGAATTGAATCAAGGAGCGTCAAATGGGTATTGG
>DIZU01000214.1:0-442 GCA_002429455.1 Methylotenera sp. UBA6020
GTGGACGAGTAAAAAAATCATTAAAGGTTTTATAAGTGCTGATGTCTGGCTGCGCAGCTTCTGCCATATTGGTGTTATAGCGTTTCACAAACCAGCGAATCACGGCAGTTGTGAGCTTGCCAGCCTCAAGGTTGGCAAGTTTACCTGCTAACGAGGTAATCGCTTGTTTTGGCAAGATATATTGTAAAAGTACGGCAATATTAGTTTGCACGCTAAGCCCTTAAGTTTGATGAGATCATTGTTTTTGAATAATAAAAAAGGGCAAGATGTTACCCTTGCCCTTTGCTATTGCAGCTAAAAATTAGTTCTTGGTTTGATCAACCAGTTTGTTTTTAGCAATCCAAGGCATCATTGCACGTAATTGACCGCCCACTTGTTCAATTGGGTGTGCAGCGTTCAAACGACGACGTGCAGTCATTTCAGGGTAGTTAGTACGACCTTC
>DIZU01000214.1:724-948 GCA_002429455.1 Methylotenera sp. UBA6020
AAGATGAACTGTTTCGCGTAATTGCCGTTTTGAATGTTGGCTAATGCTTCGCGCATTGCATAACGTGACTCTTCGTTAATCACTTTAGGACCAGTCACATACTCGCCATATTCTGCGTTGTTTGAGATTGAGTAGTTCATATTGGCGATACCGCCTTCGTACATTAAATCTACAATCAATTTCAATTCATGTAAGCACTCAAAGTAAGCCATTTCCGGAGCGTA
>DIZU01000214.1:1195-7294 GCA_002429455.1 Methylotenera sp. UBA6020
ATTTCCGGAGCGTAACCAGCTTCTACTAATGTCTCAAAACCAGCTTTAACCAATTCAACTGCACCGCCACATAATACTGCTTGCTCGCCGAACAAGTCAGTTTCTGTTTCTTCGCGGAAATCAGTTTCAATCACGCCGCCCTTAGTGCCGCCGTTAGCCGCTGCATATGAAAGTGCGATGTCTTTTGCTTTACCGGATTTATCCTGGTACACAGCGATCAATGAAGGTACGCCGCCGCCTTTTAAGTATTCTGAACGCACAGTATGGCCTGGGCCTTTTGGAGCGATCATGATGACGTCTAAATCAGCACGTGGTGTGATTTGGTTGTAATGAATGTTAAAACCATGTGCAAACGCTAGTGTTGCGCCTTGTTTCAAGTTAGCAGCAACATCATCATTGAAAATCTGTGCCATTGTTTCGTCAGGCAACAAAAGCATCACAACGTCTGCATCTTTTACTGCAGCTGCAATTTCTAATGTTTTGTGACCAGCATTTTCAGCTTTAGCCCATGAACCGCCGCCTTTGCGTAGACCGATAGTAACGTTTACGCCGCTATCTTTAAGATTAGCTGCATGTGCATGGCCTTGTGAACCGTAACCTACGATGGTTACTTTTTTGCCTTTGATTAAACTAAGGTCTGCGTCTTTGTCGTAATAAACTTTCATTTCTTTTCTCGCCTTTTCATGCAAATACTAAATTAAATTGTTTGAAATAGTTAAATTCTCTGAAACTGAAATAACCGGGGACTTAAACTTCTAGTACTTAAATTTTAGTGCTTAAACCTTAAGTATTCTGTCGCCGCGGCCTATGCCTGAAGCGCCTGTACGCACGGTTTCTAATATAGCTGCCTTATCTAAGCTTTCGATAAAGGCATCTAGTTTGGTGCCTGAGCCGGTAAGCTCAATGGTAAAGCTGCCGTCGGCCACATCGATAATACGGCCTCGGAAAATATCGCACATGCGTTTCATTTCTTCACGGAACGCGCCAGTGGCTTTGACTTTCACCAGCATCAACTCACGCTCGATGAATTTTCCATCGTTCAAATCGAGCACTTTCACTACATCAATCAGTTTGTTCAACTGCTTGATGATTTGCTCAATCACTTCATCAGAGCCTGAAGTGACAATGGTCATGCGTGATAAAGTTGGATCTTCGGTCGGCGCAACAGTCAGTGATTCAATGTTATAGCCGCGCGCAGAGAACAAGCCAGCCACACGTGACAGTGCGCCTGATTCATTTTCCATTAATAGCGAAATAATATGGCGCATTATAGATCCTCCGCCAAAATCATTTCAGACAAACCCTTACCATTTGGAATCATCGGAAACACATTTTCTTTTTGATCGGTCATAAAGTCCATAAACACTAAGCGTTCTTTGAGTTTCGGGCTGAATGCTTCTTTAAGCGCATCTTCAACATCTGCCGGGTTTTCAACGCGAATACCTACATGCCCATACGCTTCAGCCAGTTTTACAAAGTCCGGCAACGCTTCCATGTAGGACTCAGAGTAACGATTACCATAAAAGAACTCCTGCCATTGGCGTACCATGCCCATGTAGCGATTATTTAAGGTAATCACTTTAATCGGCAAATGAAATTGCTTGCAGGTAGAAAGCTCTTGAATACACATTTGGATTGAAGCCTCACCCGTAATACAGGCAACCTGAGCCTCAGGGTGTGCAAGTTGCACGCCCATGGCGTAAGGCAAGCCAACGCCCATGGTGCCTAAGCCGCCAGAGTTAATCCAACGGCGTGGTTTATCAAACGGATAATATTGCGCTGCCCACATTTGATGCTGCCCCACGTCAGACGTGATATAGGCATCACCTTTAGTGACTTCATACAGTTTTTGTATTACGTATTGCGGTTTAATGAACTCTGTACTTTGCGCGTAGCTTAAACAGTTTTTGCTACGCCATTGTTCGATTTGTTGGAACCAGTCTTTCAGTGCCGCCGTATTTTGCGCAGGTTTTTCAGTCGCAATGATCTCGTTCATATCTGACAGCACTGATTTAACGTCACCTACAATCGGCACATCAATTTTCACCCGTTTTGAGATTGACGATGGATCAATATCAATGTGAATAATGGTGCGTGGACGTGACAAAAAGTGTTCTGTATTGCCGATTACGCGGTCATCAAAACGTGCGCCCACGGCAAGCAGCACATCGCACTCTTGCATCGCCATATTGGCTTCATACGTGCCGTGCATGCCCAACATGCCTAAAAATTGTTTATCAGTCGATGGGTAACCGCCTAAGCCCATCAAGGTACTGGTGATAGGCAAGCCTAGCGATTGAATGAGCTTGATTAAATGCGCAGAAGCATCACCCAGCACCACACCGCCGCCTGAGTACACCATCGGGCGTTTAGCTTCAGTCAGTAGTTTGAGTGCTTTTTTGATCTGGCCTAAATGTCCCTTAGTCACCGGATTATAGGAGCGTAGTTGTACCGTGTTTGGATATTCAAATAAGCCAAGGTGTGCGGTGACATCTTTCGGAATATCAACCAATACCGGGCCGGGACGACCACTCGCGGCTACATAAAAAGCCTTTTTCATGGTGGCGGCAATATCTTTTACATCTTTGACCAGGAAGTTATGTTTTACGCATGGGCGTGTAATGCCTACCGTATCGCACTCTTGAAAGGCGTCTTCGCCAATGGCGTAAGTAGGTACTTGGCCACTAATAATGACCAAGGGTACAGAATCCATATAGGCCGTAGCAATGCCAGTGACGGCATTGGTAGCCCCTGGGCCTGAGGTTACAAGGGCAACGCCAACTTCACCAGTTGAGCGTGAGTAGGCATCTGCGGCATGTATCGCCGCTTGCTCATGACGTACCAATACGTGTTTAAATTTGTTTTGCTGAAAAATAGCGTCATAAATATTAAGCACTGCGCCACCAGGGTAGCCAAATACAAATTTAACTTTTTCCTCATGCAGGCAACGTATTAAAATTTCTGCGCCTGTGAGTTGTTTAGAACTTTGTTCCATGCTTTATTCCATGCCTTGTTTCATTGCGAATTCCATGCTTTTTTAACAAAGCAGAGGGGTTTTAGCTAAATTGTTGCTTGTTTTTATTGAATTACTTAGTTTTTTATTGTTTATATAGCAACCCTACACGATAACGGTTTGAGCGTATTTGGTCAAGGATGAAAGTTTAATGGCAAACTGATTTTTGATAACTCAAGTTGATTGTTTGAGTTTTAATTGGCCTTGTGAGGCGATATTGGTGAGCACTGGAATGCATGCGCACATCAATCATTGCGTTTCACTCTGTGTCTAGTGGCGGCGCTACTTTTAACAGTTCTTCAATAGTGGTGATACCTGCGGCTACTTTTTCTGCGCCATTGATGATCAATGGCTGCATACCTTCTTGTTGCGCTAATTGAGTTAGTTTTGCTAAATCCGTTTCAGGCGTAATGAGCTTTCTTAATGCAGGGGTCATCGTGAGCATTTCATAAATACCGCTACGGCCTCTAAAGCCGGTGTTGCGGCATTCCAGGCAGCCTACAGGTTTGTAGATATGTGCAGGTTTTGGCATTTTGAATGAGCCAACCAGTGCGTCCCATTCGCTTTGCTCAATCGATTCGGCCTCTTTGCAGCTTGGGCATAGCATGCGTACTAAGCGTTGCGCCATAATTCCCAATACGGTTGAATGAATCAGGTACGATGGCACACCTAAGTCTAATAGACGCGTTACCGCTGAAGGTGAGTCGTTTGTATGCAGGGATGATAGTACTAAGTGACCAGTCAGCGCGGCTTGAATCGCCATGTCGGCGGTTTCTAAATCACGAATTTCACCCACCATAATGATGTCGGGATCCTGCCGCATCAGCGTGCGTATGCCATCTGCAAAGTTCAAGCCGATGTTTTGTTGCACTTGCATTTGATTGAATAGGGGTTCAACCATCTCTATCGGTTCTTCTACCGTGCATACGTTCACTTCTGGCGTGGCGAGTGTGCGTAAGGTAGCGTAAAGCGTGGTGGTTTTGCCGGAACCAGTAGGGCCGGTGACTAAAATAATTCCATTTGGCGCTTTGGTCCAAGTATTCCATATATCGGCTTGTGCTTCTGAAAACCCCAGGGCTAAAAAGTCTTTGGCCGACACATCCGGCGCAAAAATCCGCATCACCAATTTCTCACCAAAGGCGGTTGGCATAGTAGATAGCCTTAGTTCAACTTCCTGCCCTTCAGCCGTCAATGTTTTAATGCGACCATCCTGCGGTCTACGCTTTTCAACCATGTCCATGCGTCCTAGCAGCTTAATGCGACTGGTAATGGCATTCATGATGTTGGGCGGCAGTTGATACACTTGGTGCAATACACCATCAATTCTAAAGCGCATCATGCCCATGTTGCGGCGCGGCTCAAGGTGAATATCACTGGCGCGTTGTTCAAATGCATATTTGAATAACCAGTCCACAATGTTCACCACATGTTGCTCATTGGCATCGAGGTTTTTGTCTTTGCCTAGTTCAACCAGCTGTTCAAAATTTTGCACGCCGACAATCTGTCCGGCTTTGGCCAAATTTGCCGCATTCATTGAACTGGCTAAGCTATAGATTTCTGGCAGGTAACGGTTGATTTCTAGTGGATTGGCGACCACCAGTTTCACTTTCATTTGCAACACGCGCTCAAGGTCTTCAATCCAATCGGTGCTAAAAGGCTCAGTGGTGGCGATGACAGCTTCACCGTTTTTAGCCGAAATCGGCATGATTTTTAAGCGTTCAGCATAGCCCTTGGAGATGAGCTGTGCAGCAGAGCCAAAGTCTAACTGGAGTGGGTCTATGTGGTAATAATCTAATCCAGCATGTTCTGCCAGCCAGGCGGACAGCCCTTCAACGGTGATCACTTTATGTGGGGTTTTGAGGCTTTTCCATTTTTGCTCGCCAATAATAACCAGTGGATGCAAGTTGGAGCTATCGAGCTTACGGTCTTTGTATAGTTTTTCGGCATGTAATTTATCGACCATGCCATCGTTTACCAGCATGCGAAGTACGTCGCCTAAGGTGAGGCGGCCGGTGGGATTCGTTAGCGAAGCGACTTTGTTCATAAGGATGCCTTTGTCTTAAAGTCAGTGCTTTGGATTTTATATTTTAACACGCATGGATAAATCGACTGCGCGCACGTTTTTTGTCAGTGCGCCAACTGAAATGCGATCAACGCCAGTCAGTGCAATTTCACGCACGTTTTCTAAAGTGATGCCGCCAGAAGCTTCTAAAATGGCGACCGTATTGCTGTGCTTATTTACTTTTACAGCTTCGCGCAGTATGTCGGGGCTGAAATTATCTAATAAAATGCTGGTGGCGCCAGCCTGTAAGGCCTCCTGCAACTGATGCAAGTTTTCAACTTCAATTTGTATGCTTTTGTTTGCGCCTAGTGCAAACGCCTGCTGCATCACGGCACTAATACTGCCGGTTGCGGCTATGTGGTTTTCTTTAATCAAAATACCATCATATAAAGCAAGCCGTTGATTGTGGCCGCCGCCGATAGTGACGGCATACTTTTGCGCTAATCTCAAATTGGGAATCGTTTTACGGGTATCTAAAATTTGGCATTGCGTGCCGGCAATGGCATCCGCATATTTGCGTGTTTCAGTGGCGGTGGCAGAAAGTGTTTGTAAAAAATTAAGCGCACAGCGCTCGGCAGTGAGTAGTGATCGTGCTAAGCCTGTAATTTCGCACAATACTTGATCGGCTTGTACGCGTGCACCTTCAGCAATAAACCAATCGATACTGACATTGGCATCCACTTGCTTGAAACAAGCGTTTACCCAATCTATGCCGCAAATGACAGCATTTTCACGTACGGTAATTGTAGCGCTTACACGCTGCGAGGCTGGAATGAGTTGTGCAGTCAGGTCGCCAGTGCCGATATCTTCATCTAGCGCTACCTGCACTTGACTGCGTACCAGCTCATAAAAAGCGGTTGATCCTAATGGGTAGTATTGATTAAATAGCGTCATTAGCGTTGATAGTAAAAGTAATGTTTGAATTATAATGCTATTAAATCTTAAACTATCAGCAAATATTACGTCAGTAAATATTATGAAACCTTTTAGATACCATCAATAGCCCCTATGCACGCAAAGTGCG
>DIZU01000108.1:0-1576 GCA_002429455.1 Methylotenera sp. UBA6020
ACGATGTGTATAAGAGACAGGCGTTGGTCCTCTTGTATTAGGCAAGTTGGTTTCTCCCAACAAGCCGGATTCTGCAAAAAACTCCCCCTACGAATGTGGCTTTGAGGCATTTGAAGATGCCCGCATGAAGTTTGACGTGCGCTATTACCTGGTGGCTATCTTATTTATTCTATTCGATTTGGAAATTGCCTTTTTATTCCCATGGGCGGTTGTACTTAAAGAAATTGGCCTATTTGGCTTTGTTGCCATGATGGTATTTTTAGGTGTTCTTGTCATCGGTTTTATCTACGAATGGATGAAGGGTGCCCTAGAATGGGATTAGACCGTGGAGTGAGATTGAATCTATCATGAGTATTGAGGGCATTTTAGAAAAAGGCTTTGTTACCACCACGCTAGATACGGTAATCAATTACACGCGTACTGGCTCTTTGTGGCCGATGACCTTTGGTTTGGCTTGCTGTGCGGTAGAGATGATGCATGCAGGCGCGTCGCGTTATGACTTGGACCGTTTTGGTATTGTGTTCCGTCCCAGTCCGCGGCAGTCTGATGTAATGATTGTGGCCGGTACGCTCGTGAATAAAATGGCGCCTGCGCTACGTAAGGTATATGACCAAATGGCCGAGCCTCGCTGGGTGATTTCTATGGGTTCTTGCGCTAATGGTGGTGGTTATTACCATTACTCTTATGCCGTAGTGCGCGGTTGTGACCGTATTGTTCCGGTAGATGTGTATGTGCCAGGCTGCCCTCCCACCGCAGAAGCGCTGTTGTACGGCATTATTCAGTTGCAAAACAAAATCAAACGTACCAATACCATCGCTCGTTGATATTAACGTCCAAGAAACTGCTGCGCTAATCACCATATAAAATACACCTCAAAACTATGTCCGTTAAATTAGATCGATTGTTAAGTAGTCTGCAAGCAGCGCTAGGTGAAAAAGTCACCAAACAAGTTGTTGCTTTGGGTGAAGTGACCCTTGAATGCAAGGCGGCAGATTATCTGGCGGTATGTCAATTACTGCGTGACGATGCCAGTTTGAAATTTGAGCAATTGATTGACCTGTGCGGCGTGGATTATCAAGAATATGGCGATAATAACTTTGATGGATTAAATCATTTTAGTGAATTTCGCTATGCGGTTGTTTGCCACTTTTTATCCGTTACGTTAAATCATCGCGTGCGCTTGCGCGTATTTGCGCAAGATGAAGACTTTCCAATTTTGCCGACATTGGTCGATATGTGGCCGGTAGCTAACTGGTTCGAGCGTGAAGCGTTTGACCTTTACGGGATCATGTTTGAAAATCACCCAGATTTACGCCGTTTGTTGACTGACTACGGTTTTGTTGGCCATCCGTTCCGTAAAGACTTCCCCATGATTGGCACAGTAGAAATGCGATATGACCCCGAGCAACAGCGTGTGATTTATCAACCGGTGTCGATTGAAGCGCGTAATAACGTACCGCGCGTAATCAGGGATGAGGGCTTCCATCATGGCTGAGATACGTAATTACACTATGAACTTTGGCCCGCAGCATCCTGCTGCACACGGCGTGTTGCGCTTGGTGTTGGAGTTGGATGG
>DIZU01000108.1:1843-7355 GCA_002429455.1 Methylotenera sp. UBA6020
CACGCCTATGTGATGGCGATTGAAAAAATGATGGGCATAGATGTGCCTATTCGTGCGCAATACATCCGCGTGATGTTTGATGAAATTACCCGTGTGCTCAATCATTTGTTATGGCTGGGTGCACATGCCTTAGACGTAGGCGCAATGACCGTATTTTTGTATGCCTTCCGTGAACGTGAAGACTTGTTTGACTGTTACGAGGCCGTTTCAGGTGCGCGTATGCATGCGGCCTATTACCGTCCAGGCGGTGTCTATCGTGATTTACCGGCACACATGCCGCAGTATGCAAGTGTCGCCGTTGCGTAATGCTAAAACCGTTAAAGAGCAAAATAAAAACCGCGAAGGTTCTTTGTTAGATTTTATCGAAGACTTTACCAATCGTTTTCCAAAATATGTAGATGAGTATGAAACGCTGCTCACCGATAATCGTATTTGGAAACAGCGTACAGTAGGCATCGGTGTTGTTACGCCTGAGCGTGCCTTGGCGTTAGGCATGACTGGCCCCATGCTGCGTGGCTCAGGCATCGCTTGGGATTTACGCAAGACACAGCCTTACGAAGTGTATGCCAAGCTGGATTTTGATATTCCAGTCGGTGTTAACGGCGATTGTTATGACCGTTATTTAGTACGTATGGAAGAGTTCAGGCAATCCAATCACATCATCAAACAATGTGTGGATTGGTTGCGCAAAAATCCCGGTCCAGTGATTACCGCGGATAATAAAGTGGCGCCACCAAACCGTGAGGGCATGAAAGAAAAGATGGAAGATTTAATCCATCATTTTAAATTGTTTACCGAAGGTTTCCATGTGCCAGCAGGCGAGGCTTATGCAGCGGTGGAGCATCCTAAGGGCGAGTTTGGGATCTACATGATTTCAGACGGCGCCAATAAGCCATATCGCCTAAAAATCCGTGCGCCCGGTTTCCCGCATTTAGCTGCGTTAGACGAAATGACCCGCGGTCACATGATTGCCGACTTGGTCGCCATCATAGGTACGCAAGATATTGTCTTTGGCGAAATTGACCGATGAAAAATCAAAATTTCGTCACAATACCGCGTTGCTCAGCAAAAAAATCAGCTGACATAGCAAATCTATGCTGCGCTTATTTTTTTGCTTCGTGCTTTGTCTTGTTTAGAAATTTTGATTTTTCAAGATTATTGATTGTAAGGTTGCATTATGCTTTCGCCTGAAGCTGTTCAAAAAATAGATTACGAACTGACTAAATATCCAACTGACCAACGCCAAGCCGCGGTGATGAGTGCATTGCGTATCGTGCAAACAGAACGTGGCTGGTTGTCAAAAGAAAGCGTCAGTGAAGTGGCGCAATATTTAGGCATGCCTGAAATTGCTGCGATGGAAGTGGCCAGCTTTTATAACATGTACGATTTAGCGCCTGTCGGACAGTACAAAATAACCGTTTGCACCAATATTTCCTGCATGCTGCGTGACAGTGATGAGATTGTAGATCACCTTAAAGCCAAGCTCGGTGTGGGTTTTAATGAGGTAACAGCGGACGGTAAATTCTGCCTGAAAGAGGGCGAGTGTATGGGGGCATGTGGCGGTGCGCCGCTATTGACGGTGAATAATCATACTATGCATGAATTCTTAACGCCGGCAAAAGTCGATGCGATTTTGGAAGAGTTGAAATAATGACTACTTCTTCAATACTAGCAACACCAGAGACTAATTATGAGGCTGGCAAGCCGGTGATGACTGATTTAGCCGGTCAAACACTGCTATGTTTACGCACACTCACCGAAAAAAATCCGGCTTCCTTAGAAAGCTACATCAAGTTAGGCGGTTATGCAGCGTTAAAGCGTATCGTCACCGAAAAAACAAAAGCTACCGATATTATTACTACCGTTAAAAACTCCGGTTTACGCGGTCGCGGCGGTGCGGGTTTTCCGACCGGGCTTAAATGGAGCTTTATGCCGCGCTATTTTGACGGCATAAAATACTTGGTATGTAACTCTGATGAAGGCGAGCCAGGTACATTCAAAGACCGTGATATTTTGCGTTATAACCCACATCAACTCATTGAAGGAATGGCCATCGCCGCTTATACCTTGGGTGCGCGTGTAGGCTACAACTACATTCATGGTGAAATTTGGCAAGATTACGATATTTTTGAAGCGGCTTTGCATGAAGCAAAGGCAGCTGGGTATCTGGGTGAAAATTTATTCGGCACCAATTTTAGTTTCGATTTATATGCAGTGCATGGCTATGGCGCGTATATTTGTGGTGAAGAAACCGCGTTAATCGAATCGATTGAGGGTAAAAAAGGCCAGCCACGCTTTAAACCGCCATTCCCTGCTAGTTATGGTGTATTTGGCAAGCCGACCAATGTGAATAATACCGAAAGTTATGCGAGCATTCCCTGGATTATGCAGCATGGTGGTGAAGCGTTTGCCGCACTCGGTGTGCCAAACTCTGGCGGCACAAAATTATTTTCAGTGTCTGGCCATGTAGAAAAGCCGGGTAATTATGAAGTGAAAATGGGCATGCCTTTTGCTGAATTGTTAGAGATGGTAGGTGGCGTTTGGAAAGGCCGTAAGCTAAAGGCGGTAATTCCAGGTGGGCCATCTACGCCAGTAATGCCGGCAGCGGCTATTTTGACTGCCACTATGGATTATGACGGCTTAAGTAAAGCTCGGTCTAGCTTAGGCGCCGGCTCCATGATCGTGATGGATGAAACGACGTGCATGGTAAAAACCTTGCAGCGTTTGAGCTATTTCTTCTACGAAGAAAGCTGCGGGCAATGTACGCCATGCCGTGAAGGCACCGGCTGGGTCTACCGTGTGATTACTCGTATCGTGAACGGCAACGGCAAAATGGAAGATCTGGATTTGCTGACGGACGTGAGCAACAATATTTCCGGACGCACGATTTGCGCACTTGGTGAAGCTGCAGCGACACCGGTATTGAGCTTTATTAAACATTTTAGGCCAGAGTTTGAGTATTACATTCAACATGGTAAGAGTATGGTGGAACATCAATAATGTTGAATATTGAAATAGACGGTAAACCGCTTCAAGTAGAACACGGCAGCACCATTATTGATGCGGCTGACAAAGTGGGCATTGCAATTCCACGTTTTTGCTATCACAAAAAGCTATCAGTGGCGGCCAACTGCCGTATGTGTTTGGTGCAAGTAGAAAAATTCAATAAGCCATTGCCCGCCTGCGCTACACCAGTGGCGGATGGCATGAAGATATTTACGCGCTCTAAAGCGGCAATCGAAGCGCAAAAAAGTGTGATGGAGTTTTTATTGATCAACCATCCGCTGGATTGCCCAATATGCGACCAAGGTGGCGAGTGTGATTTGCAAGATATTGCGGTGGCTTACGGTACTAGCGGCTCGCGCTACACTGAAGAAAAGCGGGTGGTCTTCAACAAAAATATCGGCCCCTTAGTCAGCACGGATATGACGCGTTGCATTCAATGTACGCGTTGTGTGCGCTTCTTGAAAGAAGTCGGCGGCATGATGGAACTCGGCATGGTTGGCCGTGGTGAGCATGCCGAAATCACCGCCTATGTCGATAAAAGTGTCAATTCTGAGCTTTCGGGCAACATCATTGATTTATGCCCGGTTGGTGCACTCACCAGTAAACCGTTTAGATATTCAGCCCGCAGCTGGGAGTTAACGCGTCGCCCAAGTATCGCACCGCATGATAGTCTAGGTTCGCACATAGAAGTGCATGTAAAAGATAACAAAGTCATGCGTGTATTGCCGCGTGAGAAAGAAAGCATTAACGAATGCTGGTTGTCAGACCGTGATCGTTTCTCGTACGAAGGCTTAAATAGCCCAGATCGTCTTAAAGTGCCGATGATCAAGCACAATGGCGAGTGGGTGGAAACCGATTGGAAAACGGCGCTGGAGTTTGCGGCAGGGCAAATTAAAGATATTACCAATGAGTATGGGAGTGAAGCGCTAGGCGTGCTTGTTTCACCAAACAGCACCATGGAAGAAGGTTATTTAGCCAAAAAATTAGCCAATGGTTTAGGCTGTGGCAATGTCGATTATCGTTTGCGTCAAACTGACTTTCGCTTGGATGGCAAGCGTCTGGGTACGCCATGGATGGGCTGTAATATCCCCGAAATCGAAGAGCTAGACCGTATTTTGCTGATTGGTTCTAATATACGTAACGAGCATCCATTGTTAGCACAACGCCTACGCAAAGCGGTGGCGAATGGTGCGAAGCTTTCTATTGTGAGCCCGCTTGATAATGATCCGCTGATGGATATTGCGCATAAAGTGATCGTGCGTCCGAACGACATGGTGAACGTGTTGGGACAAATCCTCAAAGCCATGTCGGGTTTACAACGCTTATCGCTTTGTTTACCGCCAGCATTGAATGAGTTGTTGCAGGAAATTAAAGTACGTCCAAATACACAGGCAATCGCAGAAAGCCTGGCTGGGCATGGTAAGGATGTAGATTTAATCTCGCCAAAAGTAGGCATCTTTGTCGGCAATATGGCGTTAAGTGCGCCAAGATTTACAGAGATGTACAGTATGGCGGAAGCGATTGGCGGTATTTCTGGCGCCAAAGGCGGAATTCTACCGGCGGCGGCCAATAGCACTGGTATGCATTTTATGGGCGTCATGCCTGACAGCATGGGCATGCATGCGCGTGCCATGCTTGAAGTGCCGCGTAAAGCATATTTAATCGTGAATATAGAGCCGGAGCTGGATTGTCAGCATGCCGCATTGGCCAAAGCGGCGATGGAAAAAGCCGAGTGCGTAGTCGCACTGACTGCATTTAAATCACAAGCCTTGGATAATGCCGATGTATTGCTACCGATTGCGCCGTTTACCGAGACTTCGGGTACGTTCATGAGCATGGAAGGCCGTGTACAAAGCTTTGCTGCCGTGGCCAAACCATTAGGCGAGTGCCGCCCGGCTTGGAAAGTATTGCGTGTCTTGGCAAATACTTTAGGATTGCAGGGTTTTGATTATGAAACCAGCGAGCAGGTAAAAGAGGCGATTTTTGGTGGTGAAAAACCGTCCGCTGTGGTCTGGCGTAGCCTGAACAATAACTTGAAAGAGCTGGTTGAGATTCAGGTAAATATTCAACATGAAGGCTTGCAAAGGATTGGCGAAGTGCCACAGTATGCGTCTGATATGATAGTGCGCCGCTCTCCGCCTTTGCAAAAAACCCAATACAATATTAAGCCTATGGCACGCATGTGTGCCGATCAACTGGCAGAATTAGATTTGGTTGAGGGTGATAGTGTATTGGTGAAACAAGATAAAGGTAGCGCGGTGCTGACTGTGAAACTCGATAATCATGTCGCCATGGGCTGCGTTCGTGTAGCCGCGGCGCATGAAGACACCGTGGGTTTGGGAGATTTGATGGGTGATATTACCGTTGAAAAGTTAACGCCACCTGGACTTTCAAGCGATGAGCTCCAAAGTTATGAAACTTTAATCACGAAAGCCCGTGCCTGATGGAATGGTTAGCAAGTTTGTTTGGTAGTTACTGGCCTGCGGTAGAAATCACCGGCTGGACG
>DIZU01000169.1:0-152 GCA_002429455.1 Methylotenera sp. UBA6020
GGCACGGTGGGCGATATTGAATCATTGCCGTTTCTTGAAGCTATTCGTCAAATGGGCTTTGAGGAAGGTAAAAGCAATGCCTGTTATATTCATTTAACGCTATTGCCCTGGATACCCACTGCCGGAGAATTGAAGACCAAGCCGACGCAACA
>DIZU01000169.1:257-2586 GCA_002429455.1 Methylotenera sp. UBA6020
TGAAGACCAAGCCGACGCAACACTCTGTAAAAGAGTTACGCGAAATCGGTATTCAGCCTGACATTTTGTTGTGCCGTGCAGACCGCAATATTCCTGATGAAGAACGTAGGAAAATCGCCTTATTCACCAATGTGCCGCCAGAAGCGGTGATTAGCGCGATTGATGCAGATTCTATCTATAAAATCCCTGGTTTGTTGCATGACCAAATGTTGGATGAAATTGTTTGCCATAAATTAGATATTCTGGCAAAAGCGGCTGATTTATCTAGCTGGCAAAAAATTGCTTTTGCACTCGCAAATCCTAAACATGATGTCAATATTGCCTTTGTAGGTAAATACGTTGATTTAGCCGATTCATACAAGTCGCTGACGGAAGCGTTGATTCATGCCGGTATTCATACCGAGTCTAAAGTGAAAATTCACTACATCGATTCTGAAGAAATCGAAGCAAATGGCACCGATGCCCTCAAAGGTGTAGATGCAATTTTAGTGCCTGGTGGCTTTGGCAAGCGCGGTACAGAAGGGAAAATAGCCGCCATTGGCTTTGCCAGGAAAAATAAAATTCCATACCTTGGTATTTGTTTAGGTATGCAGCTGGCAGTGATCGAGTTTGCACGTAATCAAGCCAATTTAACGGATGCCAACAGTACCGAATTTAATCCGGAAAGCCCGCATCAAGTGGTCGGTTTAATAACTGAATGGCAAGCGGCTGACGGTAAAGTGGAAACGCGCTCAGAAGACTCTGACCTTGGCGGCACTATGCGTTTAGGTGCCCAAGCGTGCCCAATTGTGCCTAATTCCTTGGCTGCGAGTATTTACGGCGATCAGGTCAATGAGCGTCATCGTCATCGTTATGAAGTGAATAACAATTACGTTGAACAATTAAAAGCCGCAGGTTTGGTGATTTCTGCCAGAACGCCCACTGAGAATTTGTGCGAGATGATTGAATTGCCGCAAAATGTGCACCCATGGTTTGTGGCCTGCCAGTTTCACCCGGAATTCACTTCTAATCCACGTACCGGACATCCTCTCTTTACTGCCTATGTGAACGCGGCCTTGGCGTACAAAGGTGTCAAGTAATTTTAGTAACTGTAGTTTTAGCAATGGCTTCATAAAGGTTTGATATGAAATTATGTAATTTTGAAGTTGGTCTTGAGCATCCGCTGTTTTTGATTGCAGGTCCATGTGTGATTGAGTCGCAACAGATGGCAATTGATACTGCCGGGCAGCTCAAAGAAATCGCAGCAGCATTGGGTATTCCATTTATTTATAAATCTTCATACGATAAAGCCAATCGCAGCTCGAATAAGACTTTCCGTGGCTTTGGTATTACTGAAGGCCTGAAGATTTTAGATGAGGTACGCCGCCAAATTGGTGTGCCAATTTTGACAGATGTGCATACTGAGGAGCAGGTTTCAGAAGTCGCCAGCGTGGTGGATGTGCTTCAAACCCCGGCTTTTCTATGCCGTCAAACCGATTTTATTACGGCAGTGGCTACTTGCGGTAAACCAGTCAATATCAAAAAAGGCCAGTTTTTAGCGCCTCATGACATGATGCAAGTGGTGAATAAAGCGAAAGAAGCCAATGGCAGTGCAGATACCATCATGGTGTGTGAGCGTGGTGCGTCGTTTGGTTATAACACCTTGGTTTCTGATATGCGCGCGCTTGCCATTATGCGTGAAACCAATTGCCCGGTGGTGTTTGACGCCACGCACTCAGTGCAGCAACCTGGAGGACAGGGCGATAAAAGCGGTGGTCAACGTGAGCATGTGCCGGTGTTGGCTCGGGCTGCGGTGGCGAGTGGTATCTCTGGCATTTTTATGGAAACTCATCCAGACCCTGCTAAGGCCTTGTCAGATGGCCCAAATGCATGGCCCTTGCATAAAATGAAAGATTTGCTGGAAGTGCTAGTGGATTTAGATAAGCTTGTGAAAAAAGCCGGCTTTATTGAATCAACTTTATAAAAATTTTGTAAGTAAACATGCTAAGTCATCTTGGTAAGTACTAAATAATTGTAAATAACCGTAATTTGTAAATTTAAGGATTAAACATGAGCGCAATTGTCGATATTATCGCCCGCGAAATTTTAGATTCACGTGGTAACCCAACGGTTGAAGCCGATGTGCTGCTTGAAAGTGGTGTCATTGGTCGTGCTGCAGTGCCATCAGGCGCTTCTACGGGTACTAAAGAGGCGGTAGAGTTACGTGATGGTGATAAAACACGTTATTTGGGCAAAGGTGTTCTGCAAGCGGTTGAAAACGTAAATACTGAAATTACTGAAGCGATTATTGGCCTGGATGCGGAAGAGCAAAGCTTTATTGATAAAACGC
>DIZU01000005.1:0-435 GCA_002429455.1 Methylotenera sp. UBA6020
GTCGCTCTCGCGCGACTTGCGAGTTTCTTTCTTTTGCTTAGCCAAAAGAAAGAAACCAAAGAAAAGGCTACCCCCTACCGCTTATTTCCTGTGATGCTGCAAAAAATTGGACATCTGCGGAACTCGGGCTAAAGCCCTCAGACAGTCCTCGCTGAAATCCCCCAACTTTTTGCAGCATCACAGGCGCGGTAGCAGGGGATTGGTGTGCTTTAGATGTAGGGTGTGCAAATTGATTTGTATTTGCACACCGCTAGATTATCCATTCCCTTGTTCGTACCTTGTGGTTGCAAACCCTACGAAACCAGCAATGTTGAATTGATATTAGCGTGTTAAAATACACATGAAGCTGGCTAGACAGTCGCCGCTCACGCAAGTGAGGGGAGGAAAGTCCGGGCTGCACAGAGCAAGATGACGGCTAACGGCCGTACGTTGAAA
>DIZU01000005.1:586-16705 GCA_002429455.1 Methylotenera sp. UBA6020
GTATAAGGCGCGGAATAGGGCCACAGAGACGAGCGTATTAAGTTACGGTGAAACGCGGTAACCTCCATCTGCAGCAATATCAAATAGGCTGGCATTTTAATTTAGGTTAATAAGGCGTGGCTCGCGCTGCCAGCGGGTAGATAGCTTGAGCGTACAAGTAATTGTGCGCCTAGATGAATGACTGTCAGCTTTAGTAATAAAGCCTACAGAACCCGGCTTATCGGCCAGCTTCAATTTCACTCTTTACTTGCCACTTCAGTGGCTTAGTAAATAGGGGAAGCCCCTTGCGGGCTTTGTATCAAGTTTGCCAATTTTATTTTTATAGTCACCTCGTTTTTTCTCCTTAATTACAATTCAAAAGCTTTCATAACTATTCTCATAATCTACATTCACATAATTTTGTATGTGCTTCATTTATAACGATTTTATTTTTAGCATGAAAATGCGCTAAGTCATTGACCCATAAAGAAAAAATAGTAAAAAATGGCTTGCATTGCTCTTTTTTTTTATCTATAGTGCATATTAGTGGGAAAAAGTGGGTTTTTGTGGAGAATCGTTCATCGCGCGGCGAAGTTTAGAGCTTGGGTTTGGTCGCAGTTTCTATGATAACTACTAAGGGTTGGGCAGCTAAGTGTTAAGTAATTGGTACTTAGGCAATTCTCCACTTTTTATTGTAACGGCTTAAATTTTAAGGATTTTTCATGAATTTAAGTCGTTTGGTTTTATCTAACAAAATTTAACGTGCATATTTGGTTTTAAGGAAAATAACGGGCGTATGTTTCGCGGTGCAACATCATTAAGTTTGGATGCCAAAAGCAGACTGGCTGTGCCAACAAGGCACAGGGAAGCCCTGCAGCTTGAGTGCGCCGGTAACTTGGTGTTGACCGCGCATCCACACCGTTGCTTGCTGTTATACCCCCAGCCAGCATGGGAGCCGATTCAGGCCAAAATGATGGCGTTATCTTCGTTTGATAAGAAATCCAGTGCGTTGCAGCGGCTGTTGGTAGGTTTTGCTGAAGATATCACTTTGGATAGCGCTGGCCGCATGCTGGTGTCACCGGTATTGCGAGAGTTTGCCGGGTTAGATAAAGAGGTGATGTTGGTGGGTCAAGGTAGCCATTTTGAATTATGGAATATGGATGCTTGGCGTGCCCAGTTGGCAGAAGTAATGCAGAGCGACGGCTTTACGATGCCGACAGAACTCGAGGGCTTCTCGCTGTGATTAAGGGCGTGAAAAGCGCGCCCACCAAAGCATTAGTGTCTTCAAAGTTAGCGTCTCTAAAAGAGGCGCAAAAGTTGGAAATGTCAAACCTGGAAAGTTTAGGTTCCAAAAAGTCAAAGTTAGAAAAGCGTTCATCAGAAGTGTCCACATCCAATATGTCCGTATCAGATTCCAGTCTAGCTAATGCTATTGCAGAAAATACCGGCTCAGAAAATTCGCACATTACGGTGTTGCTGGAAGAGGCTGTGCATGCATTGGCGGTTAAGCCAAGCGGTATTTATGTGGATGGTACGTTTGGTCGCGGCGGGCACACTAAAAAAATATTAGAACAGTTGGGTAGTAATGGACGGCTGATTGCGTTTGATCGGGATTTGAGTGCGATTGAATCAAGCGAGGCCATCAATGACCAGCGCTTTACTATGGTGCATAGCCACTTTGCCGCCATGCAAGCCAGGTTGGCTGGTATGGGTATTACCAAAGTGGATGGGATTTTGCTGGATTTAGGCATTTCATCACCGCAAATTGATGAGGCAAGCCGTGGATTTAGTTTTAGATATGATGCGCCGTTGGATATGCGCATGGATCAAAGTAGTGGGCAAACGGCGGCGGAGTTTCTCGCCATAACAACAGAGCAGCATTTAGCGGAGGTTATAAAAAATTATGGTGAAGAACGGTTTGCTAAGCAGATTGCAAGGGCGATTATTACGGAGCGCAATGACGGGCGCGCCATCACCACTACAGGGCAACTTACCAAGGTCGTGGCAGGGGCAGTCACGCGGTTTGAGCCAGGGCAGAATCCAGCAACGCGCACATTTCAGGCTTTACGGATTTTCGTCAATCAGGAGCTTGAGGAGTTATCGCTAACTATGCCGCAGTGTTTGGCGTTATTGGCACCTCAGGGACGTATGGCGGTGATTAGCTTTCATTCGCTTGAGGATCGCATCGTGAAGCAATTTATTCGTGATCAAGCGAATCGCGATGACTTGCCTGCTAACTTTCCGGTACGGGCGGCCGATTTGCCACAACCCAAGCTGATGAGCGTAGGTAAAGCCATCAAGCCTGGCGCCAAAGAAATTAAACGTAACCCGCGTTCACGTAGCGCGGTGTTGCGCGTGGCAGAGAGAACACACGTAGCATGACGCGCCTTAATCTCATTTTGTTTTTTGCGCTGATCTTTTCAGCATTGGGGCTGGTTAACTCCCAGCACAAAGCGCGAAAGCTTTACATTGAGCTGGAACAGTCAAGTCAGGCCGCCAAGCAATATGAACAAGAGTACGGACAATTACAGCTTGAACAAAGCACCTGGGCAATGCATTCGCGCGTAGAGATGATTGCCACTCAACAATTGCAGATGCAAGTACCTGATGCAAAGCGGGTGCAAGTGGTCTTGCCGAAAGACACTTCGGCAGCAGATATTGGTTCACAAGCACAGTCTCAGGAACAGGTGTTGATACAACAGGAAACACAAGCTCAAGCGCACAAGGGGGCAACGCCATAATGGCCATGCATACACCTCTTATTGTGGTGAAGTTGCCTACCTGGCGCCGCCGTGTGCTATTGGTGCTGGTGCTAGCGGGCTTTGCGGCGTTGCTGGGACGAGGCGTGTATCTGCAAAGTTTTCATAAGCGCTTTTTACAAGAAAAGGGCGATGAACGCTATAGCCGTACCCTTACCTTACCGTCACATCGCGGCAAAATTACCGACCGCTACGGTGAGCTATTGGCAATTAGTTCGCCGGTTGAATCTGTGTGGGCAAGCCCGCCAGACGTGGAAATCAATACGGCACAGACTAAAAAATTAGCCGATTTATTGCATACTAAAACTGAAGAAATCAATAACAAATTAGCTAATAGCGAACGTGGCTTTGTGTATTTGAAACGCCGTATTTCACCAGAGTTGGCTGCGCAAGTAATGAAGCTCGGGGTTCCTGGCATCTATTTACAGCGCGAATACAAGCGTTACTATCCTGCCGGCGAAGTAACCGCTCACTTGGTGGGGTTCACCGGTATTGATGACAAAGGTCAAGAGGGTTTTGAACTGGCAATGAATAGTGCCCTGTCAGGCACAGAGGGCAGTCGTCGTGTCATCAAAGACCGGGCTGGTCATATCATCGAGGATTTGGTCGCCGTTAAAGTCCCGCAAGATGGGCATGATGTGGTGTTGTCTATCGACCGCAGAATTCAGTATCTGGCGTACCGCGAGTTGCTGAAAGCGGTGGAACTGCACAAGGCGCAGGCAGGCGCGGCTATTGTGTTGGATGCCAAAACTGGCGAAGTACTGGCCATGGCTAATGTGCCAACTTACAACCCCAATAATCCGGTGAATATCCAAGGTAAATCACGCAACCGTGCCATTGTGGACATCTTCGAGCCCGGCTCTACCATGAAGCCAATGACGGTTGCCGCTGGGTTAGAGTCAGGCCAATATAAGCCGGATACCAAAATTCAGACCGCACCAGGCTATCTAAGTATTGGCCCGGCGACCATTCATGACTCACATGCGCATGGAGTGCTGACGGTGGCTGAGGTGATTCAAAAGTCTTCGAATGTAGGCGCTTCTAAAATTGCCTTATCCCTAGATAAAAAAGTGATGTGGGATATGTTTAATCAAATGGGTTTTGGTGCCAAAACGCATATCGGTTTCCCGGGCGAAGCTGCAGGGCGGGTGCGCGATTACAAAACATGGAGGCCAATTGAACAGGCTACCATGTCGTTCGGTAATGGCATTAGCGTCACATTATTGCAGCTTGCAAGGGCTTATACCGCGTTTGCTAATGACGGTGAGTTAAAGCCGGTTTCCTTACTGAAACTGCAAGATGCGCCGGTTGGCACCCAGGTGCTTAGCGCACAAACTGCGCATGAAATCAAAGACATGTTGGAGATGGTGGTGCTGCCAGGCGGTACCGCACTCAAAGCGCAGGTGTTGGGATATCGCGTAGCTGGTAAAACCGGCACAACGCATAAGCTTGGACCCTACGGCTATGAAAAAGACAAATATGTGGCTTCATTTGTAGGCATGGCGCCTGCCTCTAATCCGCGTTTGATTATGGCGGTGATGATTGACGAGCCTAGTATTGCTGGCGATCAATATTATGGCGGCACAGCTGCAGCGCCGGTATTTAGTGCTGTGATGGCGGATGCGTTACGTATGCTGGCCATACCACAAGATGCGCCGAATAATAATATAGTGATTCCTGGTGATGTTGAAGACGTGAAGGAGAGCACATGAGCGTACTCTCAAGTTTAGGTCTTAGTCCATTAAATCAACAGCTCACTTCTATTACCTCAGATAGTCGTCAAGTGCAGGCAGGATCACTATTTTTGGCCTATCCGGGCGCGCGTAGCGATGGTCGTGATTACATTACGCAAGCGATTCAATCTGGTGCTGCTGCAGTTGTGTGGGAGCGTCAGCTTGATGGGAAAAGTGAATTTGCCTGGAATCCAGAGTGGCAAGTGAGCAATATCGGTGTCGCCAACTTAAAACATCAAGTTGGGCAGATTGCTGCGGAATATTATCAATATCCTTCAGATAAGCTAACCATGATAGGTGTGACCGGCACCAATGGTAAGACCTCGGTCAGCCAATGGATCGCGCAGTGTCTCACGCTACTCGGTCAAAAAACCGCAGTGTTGGGCACCATAGGTAATGGAATGCTTACTAATGGTTTTGCCGATGCAGGCAAACAGTCAAATACGCTGGCTGAAGCCACCAATACCACCCCTGATGCCATATTACTGCAAGGCATGTTGGCGAGCTTTGTGCAGCAGCAGGCCGATGCGGTGGTGATGGAAGTTTCATCACATGGGCTGGATCAGCGCCGTGTGAATGGCGTGACGTTTGATATTGCCGTGCTCACTAACCTGAGTCGTGATCACTTGGATTATCACGACACGATGGAAGACTACGCTGCCGCCAAGCAAAAATTGTTTGATTGGGAAGGGTTAAGTGTTGCCATACTGAATGCCGACGATGCCTTTGGCCAAGCCCTTGCTAGCTCATTAAAAGCAAGTCCGCACAAAAATCAGGCTAAATCTTTTGTGACTTATGGCTTGCAGGGTGCCGCAGATATCAGTGCCAGCAATTTGGAGCTACATCAGCAAGGCTTGAGTATGTTGGTCTCTACCCCGCAGGGTAATGCGCAGCTAACTGCGCCAGTGCTGGGGCGCTTTAATGCTTATAACGTGCTTGCCGTGCTGGCGACGTTGCTGGCGCTCGACATTAGTTTGCCCGATGCGCTTGCCGCGATTGCTCAAATTAAGCCTGTGACGGGTCGTATGCAGCAATTTGGCGGTGGCGAGTTGCCGCTGGTGGTGGTGGATTATGCCCATACCCCCGATGCGCTGGAAAAAGTGTTAAGCACGCTTAAAGAGCAAATACAGCATGAACAGTTACAAGCCAGCCAAAGACCGTCCAAATTGGTCTGTGTATTTGGGTGTGGTGGTGACCGTGATGCAGGTAAGCGTCCACTGATGGGTGCTGTGAGCAGTAAGCTAGCCGATACCGTGATCGTGACTTCGGATAACCCTCGCAGTGAAGAGCCGGCCGCGATTATTCATGACATCGTGAGTGGCATGGCTAGCGGCTTTTTGATTGAGCCAGATCGTGCAACCGCTATTCGTAAGGCCGTGCAATCGGCCAGCCGAGGCGACATTGTGTTAGTGGCTGGCAAAGGCCATGAAAGCTATCAGGAAATTTCTGGGATAAGAACGCCTTTTAGTGATGCCCAAGTTGCGCAAGATGCACTCAATCAATATCCGGCTGGGATGAAGGCAGGAGCATCATTATGATGATGCTATCAGAAGCCGCAAGCGCCACCAAAGCACAATTAATTGGTGCTGACGCTATGTTTAGCAGTGTGGGTGCGGATAGCCGAAGTATTACGCCAGGCCAATTATTTGTTGCGCTAAAGGGCGAACATTTTGACGGCCATGATTTTGCACAGCAAGCAATCAAACAAGGTGCGGCTGCCGTATTGGTCAACAACCAGATTGCAGGCGCAGAACCAGCAATCGTTGTTCAGGATACCTATCAGGCTTTGGGCGATCTTGCTGCGTATTGGCGTAGCAAGTTTACTATGCCGTTAGCAGCCATTACGGGGAGCAATGGCAAAACGACAGTTAAAGAAATGCTGGCTTCTATATTAAGAGCGGCTACCAACAATCCAGATGCCGTGCTGGCCACCGTGGGCAATTTGAATAACCACATTGGCTTACCACTGACCTTGCTCAAATTGACCGCGCAACATCGCTATGCAGTGGCCGAGATGGGCATGAATCATACGGGTGAAATTTGCTATTTAAGTCACATCGCTAAACCTACCATAGCCTTAATCAACAACGCTGGCAGCGCGCATATTGGCGAGCTGGGGTCGTTTGAGGCAATCGCCAAAGCTAAAGCGGAGATTTTTGAAGGGTTAGCGACTAATGGTGTTGCTGTAATCAATGCTGATGACGTGTTTGCACCGCTATGGCAAGCGCTGGCTGCAGGGCATAAAACAATCACCTTTGGTCTACAAAATAAAGCCGATGTTTCTGCTACTTATCAACTGCAAGCCAATGCCAGCCTGCTCGATATCACCACACCCCAAGGCGTGCTCAGCGTGCATCTGCCGACGCCAGGCCAACACAATGTACTCAATGCATTGGCAGCAACTGCTGCGGCATTGAGCATGGGTGCGCCACTCCATGCGGTTGTTGCGGGCTTGGAAAGTTATACCGGCGTTAAGGGCCGCTTGCAACATCTGGCAGGCTGCCATGGTGCAGTGGTGATTGACGATAGTTACAACGCTAATCCTATGTCGATGAAAGTCGCAATTGATGTGTTGATGGCAAAGCCGGGTGAAAAATTATTGGTGCTGGGCGATATGGGCGAGCTAGGTGAAAACGCTGCCGAATTACATGTTGAGATTGGATGTTATGCCAAAGCGGCTGGTGTGGACGCGCTGTTCACCTTGGGCTCCTTGAGTCAAGGCATGACGGATGCGTTTGGTGTAGGCGCCAAACATTACGCGTCACCAGAAGCATTAACGGCTGATTTAGTCGGGCAGATGAAGCCGGCTAGCGTGGTGCTGGTGAAAGGTTCGCGTTTTATGGCGATGGAGCGCATCGTCAATGCAATCACGGATGAAAAGACTGCTGAAATGGTTACTGGTAAAAATGGAGAGACACACTAAATGTTACTAGCGTTAGCACAATGGCTGGCAAGAGATATTCATGGGTTTCATGTGTTCAACTACATCACGTTACGTGCGGTGCTGGCCACGCTGACGGCATTGACGATTTCATTTGTAGTGGGGCCAGGTTTAATTCGTAAGCTCACCTACTATAAAGTGGGGCAAGCTGTACGTGACGATGGCCCGCAAACGCACCTGATTAAAGCCGGTACGCCAACCATGGGCGGTGCGCTGATACTAGTGGCTATCGCAATATCTACCTTGCTATGGTCTGATTTAAGCAATCGGTTTGTGTGGGTGGTGTTATTTACCACCTTGGGTTTTGGCATCATCGGCTGGGTGGATGATTGGCGCAAAGTCGTGCATCGCAACCCTAAAGGCCTGTCTGCCAAAGAGAAGTATTTCTGGCAGTCCGTGGTTGGCTTCAGTGTGGCAGTATTTTTGCAACAAACGGCGGTAGTGCCGGCCGAAACGACACTGTTGATCCCGTTTTTCAAAAGCTTAACCCTGCCATTAGGCGCGTTTGGCTTCATTTTACTCACCTATTTAGTGGTGGTGGGCAGTAGCAATGCCGTCAACTTAACCGATGGCTTAGATGGTTTGGCCATTATGCCAACGGTGATGGTAGCCAGTGCGCTAGCTATATTTGCTTACGTGACTGGCCACTTTTACTTCTCAAAATACTTGGGCATTCCATTTGTGCCAGGCGCGAGTGAACTGATGGTATTTTGCGCCGCAATGGCGGGCGCAGGTTTAGGATTTTTATGGTTTAACGCTTATCCGGCCGAAGTGTTTATGGGCGATGTAGGCGCATTGGCGCTAGGGGCGGCACTAGGCATAGTGGCCGTGATAGTACGGCAAGAAATAGTGCTGTTTATTATGGGCGGCGTTTTTGTGGTTGAAACCTTCTCGGTGGCGGCCCAAGTCACCTATTTCAAATATACCAAGCATAAGACCGGTACTGGCAAGCGTATCTTTTTAATGGCGCCGCTGCATCATCACTATGAGCAAAAAGGTTGGAAAGAAACGCAAGTGGTCGTGCGTTTTTGGATTATCACCATGATGTTGGTGTTGGTGGGTTTATCAACCCTCAAACTACGCTAGAAATTTAGATTAGAAACTTAAGATAAAACCTCGAGAAAAACTGACGCAAAACTGATGAAATTAGAGCTTAAAAATAAACGTGTGTTAGTGCTGGGGCTTGGTGAAACCGGGCTCTCGGCTTTGCGCTGGTTAAACACGCAAGGTGCGCGTTTGTCTGTGGCTGATACCCGTGATAACCCACCTGGTATAGAACAGTTAAAAGCTGAGCTGCCGCAGGTGGGCATTCATGCCGGGGCCTTTCAAGCAGCTAGTTTTGCAGCGGTGGATTTGATCGTAGCGAGCCCTGGGGTCGCCTTAAGCGAACCGGAAATTCAGGCGGCGACGCAGCGTGGTATTAGTGTAGTAGGCGATGTGGAGTTGTTTGCACAATATCGCCCGGCTAGTGCCAAGGTGATTGCCATTACCGGTGCCAATGGTAAAACCACGGTGACCAGCTTGGTCGGTGAAATGTGCAAAGCAGCTGGCTTAAAAACTATCGTGGCGGGCAATATTGGCTTGCCGGTATTAGATACGTTAAGCATGGAAGTACCGGATGTCTATGTCTTAGAGCTGTCTAGTTTTCAGCTTGAAACCACCAGTCATTTGCATGCGGATGCCGCAACCATGCTGAACTTGTCCGAAGATCACATGGATCGCTATGCCAGCGTACAAGATTACGCCGTGGCAAAGGCACACATTTTTTATGATGCAGTACTGCAGGTGCTGAATCGTGATGATGCCTGGAGCATGATGATGGCGCGCTCAAAACTGGCCCAAGTGACGTTTGGTTTATCCGCCAATGAGGGCGAGCAGGGCTATGGTTTAAATCAGCTTGAGGGTGAAACCTGGCTGGCGGATGGCCAAAAAACACTGATTAATTTACAAGATCTAAAAATTGTGGGGCTGCACAATGCGACTAACGCATTGGCGGCCGTTGCACTGTGCCGTGGCATTGGCATTGATTACGCGCCCATCATCCAAACGTTATACAACTTCAAAGGCTTGCCGCACCGCGTGGAATGGGTGGCCAATATTGATGAGGTTGATTATTACGACGACTCAAAAGGCACCAATGTTGGCGCTACTTGTGCGGCTCTTTCCGGTTTGCCACAAAAAGTCGTGTTGATTGCAGGTGGTGATGGTAAGGGTCAGGATTTCACTCCGCTCGCAGAGGCCGTGGCTGAAAACGCACGGGCGGTGGTACTGATAGGCCGTGATGCACCGTTGATTGAAGCAGTATTACTGCCCACAGGCGTCGCTTTATATCAGGCGATCGATTTGCCGGAAGCGGTTAATATCGCTAAAAAACTCGCGCAAACAGGTGATGCCGTGCTGTTGTCACCGGCTTGTGCCAGCTTTGATATGTTCAAAAATTACGTGCATCGTGCAGAGGTTTTTGTGAGCTCAGTAACGCGACTGAAGGAGGCGGCATGATAACGGCCATGCTTAATCGCGAGCGCATCAACTCCCCTAACTACGACCAAGGTTTGTTATGGGTAATTTTGATTTTACTAGGCCTGGGCTTAGTCATGGTCTATTCAGCGTCTATTGCAATTGCTGAGGTAGATAAAGCGGTTGGTCAAAACAGCAGTTATTACTTGGTGCGCCAAGCTATATTTTTAGTCATCAGTATCAGTGCCGGCTTTGTGGTGTTCAATATCCCGGTTGCTTGGTGGCAAAAAATGGCGCCCTATTTATTTTTGCTGGGTCTGGCTTTGCTCGTGCTGGTACTCATTCCTGGCATCGGCCGTGTGGTGGGCGGTAGCCGCCGCTGGTTGTCATTATTTGTGATTAACTTGCAACCATCGGAGTTTATGAAACTATTTGCTGCCATGTATGTGGCAGATTACACAGTGCGTAAAGCGGCCTTGATGGATAGTTTTACCCGCGGCTTTTTACCCATGCTAGTGGTGATGCTACTCGTGGGCGGCCTGTTATTGCGCGAGCCGGATTTCGGCGCATTTGCGGTGATTGCGGCCATTTCGATTTCAATTTTATGGCTAGGCGGCATTAACGGCCGCATTTTCGGTGGACTGCTCGTGCTGTTGATCGTAGGTTTTGTATTGTTGATTTGGAGCTCGCCATACCGACTTGAACGTGTCATCGGCTTTATGGACCCATGGGCTGACCCATACGGTAAAGGCTACCAACTTTCACATGCATTAATCGCATTTGGCCGAGGTGAATGGTTCGGCGTGGGCTTGGGTGCCAGCGTAGAAAAATTGCTCTATTTGCCTGAAGCACATACCGACTTTTTATTAGCGGTAATCGCCGAAGAGTTAGGCTTTGTCGGCGTGTTGGCCGTAGTCGGGTTATTTTCATGGATTGTGATTCGCGCTTTCGGTATCGGCAAAGAAGCTATCGCCAATGAGCGCTATTTCGCTGCTTTGCTCGCGCAAGGGCTAGGTGTATGGATGGGTGTGCAAGGCATCATCAATATGGGCGTGAACATGGGCATACTGCCGACCAAAGGCCTGACCTTGCCATTGCTGTCGTTTGGTGGCAGCGGCATTTTGGCCAATTGCATCGCAATGGCGATATTACTCAGAATTGATTTTGAGAATAGACGCATGCAGAAGGGCTTGCCAATATGAGCGCGCACAGCAAGTCAAGCCGAACCCTAATGGTGATGGCTGGTGGCACTGGCGGTCATGTCTATCCGGCGATGGCGGTGGCAGATCATTTGAAAACGATGGGCTGGAATATCGTGTGGCTATGCACGGCGGGTGGTATGGAAAATCGCCTAATCGCAGCTAAAGACTATCAGAAAGCCATGATCACCATGCGCGGCGTGCGTGGCAAAGGTTTGTTGGGCTGGTTGTTGCTGCCAGTGAAGCTGACTATTGCTTTGGCGCAATCCTATGCAGCAATCCGGAAATTTCAACCGAATCTGGTGCTAGGCATGGGTGGCTTTGCCGCGTTCCCTGGCGGTTTGATGGCCTATGTGTTGCGTAAACCACTGGTGATTCATGAGCAAAACTCCGTGGCTGGCTTAACCAATAGAACTTTGGCGTGTTTGGCGACTAAAGTGCTGGTGGCTTTTCCTGCAGCTTTTGCCAAGAAAATATTATTAGGCAAGGCGACCTTAGTTGGTAACCCGGTACGTGCCGATATCACACAAATTTTGCCGCCAGATGCGCGGTTGCAAAGCCATACAGGTGCGCTGCACTTACTGGTGGTGGGTGGTAGTTTGGGCGCACAAGCCTTGAATGATGTATTGCCTAAAGCCTTGGCTGCAATTACGCCGGAACATCGTCCACAAGTCGTGCATCAAGCCGGTGAAAAACACATTGCCGGATTGCAGGCTAATTATCAAACCGCAGGTGTGCAAGTCGAGGCAAGGGCATTTATTGAGGACATGGCGGCGATGTACACATGGGCAGACATTGTGATTTGCCGTGCGGGCGCATTGACGATTGCTGAAGTTTCAGCCGCCGGTGTGGCGAGCATCCTGGTGCCTTTTCCATTTGCAGTGGATGACCATCAAACTGCTAACGCCCATTATTTATCTGATGCGGGCGCGGCCATCTTGATGCCGCAAACAGAATTTACAGTCGCTAAAGTAGCAGCGTTATTGCAAGACTTAAACCGTGAAAAATGTCTGACGATGGCAATTAAAGCGCGTGCTTTGGGTAAACCTCAAGCAACGGCTGAAGTTGCCAAACTATGCATGGAGCTTGCAGCATGAAACATAAAGTCAAAAACATACACTTTGTCGGCATTGGCGGCTCCGGTATGAGCGGTATTGCTGAAGTGTTGATTAACCTGAACTTTACCGTTAGCGGCTCAGACTTGGCGGTCAATGCGACTACCAAGCGTTTAACTGACTTTGGTGCAACGGTGTATCAAGGCCATGCAGCAGAACATCTAGGTGATGCCGATGTGGTGGTGGTTTCCAGCGCGGTAAATGAAGAAAATCCAGAAGTTAAAGCGGCACGGCAAAAGAAGATTCCCGTGGTACCACGTGCGCTGATGTTGGCCGAGCTGATGCGTTTCAAACAAGGCATTGCTGTTGCCGGTACGCATGGGAAAACCACCACCACCAGCTTAATTGCCAGTATTTTGGCCGAAGCGGGTATGGACCCCACGTTTGTAATTGGCGGCAAGCTGGAGGCAGCAAATGCCAACGCCAAGCTTGGCACCGGTGAGTACATTGTGGCGGAGGCGGATGAATCCGATGCTTCATTCCTGCATTTAACGCCGGTCATGGCGGTGGTGACCAATATTGACCAAGATCACATGGAAACCTACGAGCATAGCTTTGAAAAACTCAAAAGCGCGTTTGTGGAATTTTTACAGCAGTTGCCATTCTGGGGCATGGCGGTGGTGTGCTTGGATGATGCCAATATCCGCGAAATTTTGCCGCGCGTGACCAAGCCTGTCATGACCTATGGCTTTAGCGAGGATGCGCGTATCCGGGCAAAAAACGTACGTGCCGATGATGGCAAGATGCACTTCACGGTGCAACGCATCAACGGCGTGACCACGGAATTTGATGTTACGTTAAATCTGCCCGGCAACCACTACGTATTGAATGCGCTTGCGGCCATCGCCATTGCCAGTGAGTTAAACGTGCCAGATGCCGCCATTATCAAAGCGCTTAAAGAATTCAAGGGTGTCGGTCGTCGTTTTGAGCGCTACGGCGAAATTAACGCCAGAACTCACAATGACCACCCCAGCGGTACCTTTACATTGATTGATGACTACGGCCATCATCCCGTGGAAATGCAGGCGGTGATTGCCGCCGCGCGTGCCGCATTCCCTGACCGTCGCTTGGTCATGGCGTTTCAGCCGCATCGTTACACACGGACGCGTGATTGTTTTGAGGACTTTGTCCGCGTGTTATCCAGCGCCGATGCCGTGTTGCTGACTGAAGTATATTCAGCGGGCGAAGCACCGATTATAGCGGCAGATACGCGTTCGCTTATCCGTGCCATCCGCGTTGCCGGCAAGGTAGAGCCTTTGTTTGTAGAAACTACCGATGAGTTGCCAGAAGCTATTTTGAATATGGCGCATGCCAATGATGTGGTCATAGTAATGGGTGCCGGCTCAATTGGGCACGTGGCCGCAAAAACAAAAATGAGCAGTACTTTAGGTGATGGAGCACTGTTAAATTGACCGCAACAGCGACACACTCTATCCACGGCAAGCTGCACTTGAATGAGCCGCTAGCGCGCTATACCAGTTGGCGCGTAGGTGGTAAGGCAGATCAACTTTACATTCCTGCCGGGCTGGATGACTTGCGTCAATTTTTACAAAGTTTAGCTGCAACAGAACCAATTTACTTTATGGGATTGGGTTCTAACTTGCTCGTGCGTGACGGTGGCGTACATGGCACGGTGGTGCTGATGCACAACGTACTGACAGATTTAAAAATGGATGGTGAGCGGGTCTATGCAGAGGCCGGCGTGACTTGCGCCAAGTTGGCAAAATTCTGCGCCAAGGAAGCTCGGCAAGGCGCTGAGTTTTTTGCGGGAATTCCCGGCACATTAGGTGGTGCGCTTGCCATGAACGCCGGTTGCTATGGCACTGAAACCTGGAACGTAGTACATAGTGTGACCACGATTAGCCGGCAAGGACAATTGCATACGCGTGATGCGGCAGAATTTATTGCGAGTTATCGTCACGTGGATATGCCAGTTGCCGATGAATGGTTTATTGCAGCCTGGCTTGGATTGGCACCTGGTGATGCGCACGAATCTGCGCAAAAGATTAAAGCCTTATTAGCTCGGCGCTTAAGTTCACAACCGCTAAATTTACCTAGTGCCGGTTCAACTTTTAGAAACCCTGCGGGGGATTATGCGGCTAGATTGATTGAGGCCAGCGGCTTGAAAGGTTACATCATTGGCGGCGCGCAAGTTTCGGAAAAGCACGCCAATTTTATTGTGAATATCGGCGGCGCCAATGCGCTGGATATTGAATTGTTAATTAAACACATGCGCGAAACCGTGTTGGCACAGCACGGCGTAGCGTTGCAGCAAGAAGTTAAAGTGATTGGTGAGTATGAGCACAGATAAAGAAATTTTAATGAATAAGAAGTTCGGAAAAGTCGCGGTACTAATGGGCGGCCGCTCTGGTGAGCGTGAAGTGTCACTGAACAGTGGCGGTGCGGTATTGGCCGCATTACAGGCACAGGGCATTGACGCGCACGGGTTTGACCCGCGTGACAAGCCATTACATGACCTGGAAAGTTTTGACCGCGTATTCATTAACTTGCATGGTCGTTTTGGTGAAGATGGCTGCATACAGGGCGCGCTGGAAATGTTGCAGATTCCCTACACCGGCAGTGGCGTCATGGCCTCAGCCATTGGTATGGATAAATGGCGGAGTAAATTACTTTGGCGCGCTTTAAATATAGTAACGCCAGATTTTGAGTTGGTTACAGCAACCAGTGACTTTGCCGCCATAGAAGCGAAACTAGGCTTGCCTTTGTTTGTGAAACCAGCCAATGAAGGCTCTAGTATCGGCATTAGTAAAGTTAAAGATGCGGGTGGCTTAGCGGCGGCGTACGAGTTGGCGGCAGAAGCTGACCCGCTGGTGATTGCAGAGAAATTTGTCGGTGGCGGTGAATATACCGTCGGCATTATTGGCGACGCAGCCTTAGGATTTAAGGCTTTGCCTATTATTCGTATCGTGCCAAAAAACGAATTCTATGACTTTGAAGCGAAATATCTACGCAACGATACTGAGTATTTATGCCCATGTGGACTAAGTGCAGAAAAAGAAGCACAAATCCAGCAAGAAGCATTGCAGGCATTCAGCGCCATCGGTTGCAAGGGTTGGGGGCGCGTAGATTTTTTAATGGATGCCGCAGGTAATCATTATTTTCTAGAAGTGAATACCAGCCCCGGCATGACAGACCACAGTTTAGTGCCAATGGCGGCGAAAGCAGCAGGCATTAGTTTTGATGAACTGGTAGTGCGTATATTGGAGTCGGCCGATGTGGGATAGGCCGACTTTACTCAATTGGATAGCCAACCTCTTGTTTGCCTTGAGTGTGGTGGTGATGTTATATGCGGCCTTGTATGTCGTGGTGCATTTGCCGATATTCCCGTTGCGTGAAGTTAAGATTGATGGCCAATTAAGTCATGTTAGCCGTGAACAGGTGAAGTTGATTGTGGCTAAGCATTTGAAAGGTAATTTTTTTACGCTGGATTTAATTAAAGCGCGTGATGCATTCGAAAAATTACCATGGGCACGTAACGTGAGCTTGCGTCGGCGCTGGCCAGATAAATTAGAAGTGTCGATAGAGGAGCATCAGGCCTTGGCACGGTGGGGCAGTATTGCATTGGTGAACACGCATGGGGAGTTGTTTCATGCGGCATCTGGTAGTGATTTGCCGGTGTTTTATGGCCCCGGTGACGGCGTGATAGAGGTTGCGTCGCAATATGGTGAATTTAGCAAAGCACTAAAAGCAGCAAACTTAGAAATCGCCAGCCTAGGGCTAACCCCTAGACGTGCATGGCAAATCACCACTACCAATGGCATGGTCGTTGAGCTAGGCCGGGTTGAAATGCAAGCACGATTAGAAAAGTTTGCCGGTGTTTACAGCAGTACGATTGCAGGTTTGAATAAAAAAATTACTTATGCAGATTTGCGCTATCCCAATGGATTTGCATTGCGTAAGCCTACTGAAGCAATG
>DIZU01000005.1:16940-26320 GCA_002429455.1 Methylotenera sp. UBA6020
AAAACAGACGAAAGCCGTGAGTTAACCACGGAGGGAGTAATGAATGAGTAGAGTAAAAGAAGATAAGAATTTAATCGTAGGCCTCGATATCGGCACATCAAAAATTGTTGCCATTGTCGCGGAACTGCAGCCTGAGGGCACGCTTAAGGTCATCGGGCTAGGGCAGCATGTTTCACGCGGACTTAAAAAAGGCGTGGTGATTAATATCGAATCTACCATGCAATCTATACAGCGCGCGCTTGAAGAAGCGGAGCTGATGGCGGATTGTAAAATCAATAATGTGTATACCGGGATTGCCGGCAGTCATATCAAAAGCTTGAACTCACATGGCATGGTCAAGATTAAGGATGCAGAAGTTTCACAGATGGATGTAGATCGCGTGATTGAAACTGCTCGTGCCATTGCCTTGCCGGCGGATCAGCAAATACTGCATATCCTCACGCAAGAATTCATCATCGACGGCCAGGAAGACGTGCGTGAACCGCTAGGTATGAGCGGCATGAAGCTGGAAGTGAAGGTACACATTGTGACGGGCGCCGTGGCTGCCGCACAAAATATCGTGAAGTGCATTAAGCGTTGCGGCATTGAGGTGAGTGATTTGATATTGCAGCCACTTGCGTCCAGCCTTGCCGTGTTAACCGAAGATGAAAAAGAACTGGGCGTTTGCCTGGTGGATATCGGCGGCGGCACGACGGATATTGCCGTATTCAAGCAAGGGGCGATACGCCATACAGCGGTAGTGCCGATTGCGGGTGATCAAATGACCAACGATGTCGCGGTCGCCTTTCGCACACCTACACAATCGGCTGAAGACATCAAAATCAAACACGGCTGTGCTTTGCGTCAACTGGCAGACCCACGCGAAGTAGTAGAAGTGCCTGGCGTTGATGGCCGCGAGCCGCGCCAATTGTCAGTGCAAACCTTGGCTGAGGTATTAGAGCCGCGCGTCGTTGAGCTGTATGAGCTAGTGCTTAATGAGCTACGCCGCAGTGGTATGGAAGAGATGATTGCATCAGGCATTGTCATTACCGGTGGCTCAGCCATGATGCGCGGCATGGTGGAACTCGGCGAAGAAATCTTCCATGTGCCGGTGCGTTTGGGTATGCCACGTTATGTGGGCGGTTTATCCGAAGTGGTCAGTAATCCACGATACGCCACGGGCGTGGGCTTGGTGTTAATGGGCAAGCAGCAGTTAGAAAGGCATTTAAACGGCCAAATGGAAACCACCTCATTTGGGCGTGTATTGGAAAAAATGAGAAGTTGGTTTCAGGGTAATTTTTAGTAGTAAGCAGTGAGTTAGAAGTTCTGGCAGAAGTACTGGGTTAAACAGAAATACTGGGTTAAACAGAAATAAACGTGCAACGGTGTAAGTTAAAAAGAGGAGACAATAAAATGTTTGAAATTATGGAAAAAAATTCGCAAGAAGCCGTGATTAAAGTAATTGGCGTAGGTGGTTGCGGTGGTAACGCGGTTGCTCATATGATTGAAAAGAGTGTCGGCGGTGTTGAGTTCATTTGTGCCAATACGGATATGCAAGCTTTGAAAAAGAGCCAAGCTAAAACTGTACTGCAAATGGGCGAGGCCATGACCAGAGGTTTAGGCGCAGGCGCTAAACCTGAAATTGGTCGTGATGCGGCATTAGAAGATCGTGATGCGATTGCCGAATTGATTGATGGTGCTGACATGCTGTTTATTACCGCCGGCATGGGCGGTGGGACTGGAACGGGTGCTGCACCGGTAATTGCGCAAATCGCGAAAGAAATGGGTATTTTAACCGTGGCGGTTGTGACCAAACCTTTCTCTTTTGAAGGTAAGCGCACGAAAGTCGCCGCAGATGGTCTAGAAGAATTATCAAAGTATGTAGATTCATTGATCGTCATCCCTAACGAAAAATTGATGGAAGTTTTGGGCGAAGATGTACCGTTTTTAGAGGCTTTCAGAGCGGCTAATGATGTGTTGCACAATGCGGTATCAGGCATTGCAGAAATCATCAATTGCGCAGGTACTGTCAACGTTGACTTTGCCGATGTACGTACTGTCATGAGCGAGATGGGCATGGCGATGATGGGTTCAGCGCTGGCAACCGGCCCGGATCGTGCACGTATCGCGGCTGAACAAGCGGTGGCAAGCCCGTTGCTGGAAGACGTCAACTTAGCCAATGCGCGCGGCGTTTTAGTGAATATCACAACCTCTAGCTCTTTCAAAATGAAAGAATATTATGACGTGATGAACACGATTAAAGCCTTTACAGCCGATGATGCAACCGTCATCGTTGGCAATGTGTTTGATGAAAGTATGGGTGATGGTTTACGTGTGACAATGGTAGCTACTGGCTTAACTGGCTCGCAACGTCGCCAACAAAAACCTGAATTACGCGTGATGCCGCAACAAATGGTACGCGATGGCACTACCAATCAACCGATGTATATGGGCGGAAGCAGCGTGATGGATGATGAAGCGCCTGCCGTATTTACTTCAAATAACCGTCGTGCGCAAGTAGAAGCCATGCAAAAATCAGGTGTTGAAGAGTATGATATTCCTGCATTTTTACGTAAACAAGCGGACTAATTGGACGAGTAGCGCTATGCAAGAAACCAAGCAATAAAACGATAGCATTTGCTTTTTTAGCCAAGCTGAAACTAGCCAGGTCAATGACAGTTTCAGGGTTAAATATGTTACTATTTGCTTGATTAGTAAGGTGAATTTAACTAAGTTGGACTTACCTAAGCTGGATCATATAAGTTAAATAGCAGCTTGCGCAAAGTAAACCAAAGGTTTTGATATAGGAATGTTGAACGATTGATGTTAAAGCAACGTACATTGAAAAAAGCGATTAGCGCCACTGGCGTTGGGTTGCACAACGGCGAAAAGGTTACTCTTACCCTGCGCCCTGCTGCGCCTGATACCGGCATTGTTTTCACACGGGTTGATCTGCCTCAACCCAATGAAATCCTGGCTACGCCTGGCGCGGTGCATGACACACGCATGTGTTCTGCGCTAGAAACCAATGGTGTACGTGTTGCAACGGTTGAACACATTATGTCTGCGCTTGCAGGTTTGGGCGTGGACAATGTTTATATCGATGTCAACGCTGCTGAAATACCGATTATGGATGGCAGCTCAGGCCCTTTTGTATTTTTATTGCAAGAAGCCGGCATTGTTGAACAAGCCGCAGCCAAAAAATTTATACGCGTTAAAAAAACAGTTGAAGTGATTGAAGGCGATAAGTGGGTACGTTTTGAGCCTTATCACGGCTTTAAGATTGACTTCACCATTAATTTTAATCACCCGGTTTTTGAGCATTCTGGAAATAATGTAAAAATTGATTTTGCGGTGGATTCTTACATTAAGGAAATTAGCCGTGCGCGTACTTTTGGCTTTATGCACGAAGTTGAGTATTTGCGCTCAAATGGTTTAGCACGCGGTGGTAGCCTGGACAATGCCATTGTTTTAGATGAATACCGCGTTCTGAATACAGATGGTTTGCGCTATGACGATGAGTTTGTTAAGCATAAAGTATTAGATGCGATAGGTGATTTATACATGTTAGGGCACCCAATCTTAGGAGCTTTCCATGCATATAAATCCGGCCATGCACTTAATAACCTGTTGTTACGGGCGCTATTGCAAGATGAAACTGCTTGGGAGTATGTGACTTTTGAAAAGCAGGAAGATGCTCCTGCTGCATTTTTGTCGCAAACCAAGCAACTAATACCCGAAGCAATTTACTAATATTAGTAGCCCATTTAATGGTTTAGTTTGAATAGCCAGATGTAAAAAGTTGTGATGAAAGATCAAGTGATGTAACCAAAGGCCAAAATAAACTAAAAGAAAGGGGCGTGCCGTGTTAGTTATTCGCCTTATATTAGTGTTTTTAGTCATTACAGCGATGGTGCTGCTAGGTTTACACTTGCTTTTAGGTGGCAAGAAATATCTCTATTATTTCAAACAAATGCTTAAATACCCCCTGTTTTTTAGTCATTGTACTGGCCATAGTTATGGTGTTACGTCTGGTATTACGTCGAGTACTGTATATATGAGTCGTGTATTTATTAATCAAAAAACTTCGCCAACCAGCATGTTTAGCCTACCTACAAACAGCAAGCAATTTCTCTCAACACTACGCTTGAGAGTGGCTTTGGCTAAGGTTTTATCAGCTCTAACTTTCACTTTATTGGCTAATCAGGCCTGGGCATTGTCAGATGATGCCTTGTTTCAGCACGCGCGTGAGTCTTATGCCGCTAAAAATGAAATTGCCCTGTCAGAAGACGCTAGTCAGCTTAAAGCCCAGCAATACCTGTTGGCGGGCTATGCAGATTACTGGCTCATGCTGTTGAGGTTAGCGCAAGCAGATAGCTCAGAGGTGGTGAGTTTTTTAAACCAGTATGCAGATATGCCCTTTGCGGACCGCTTGCGCGGCGAGTGGTTAAAGAAACTGGGCAAGCAACAAAGTTGGTCATTATTTTTTGAGCAATATGCCTATTTTCAGCGTGAAGACGTCACGGTGCAATGTTATGCCTTGTACGGCCATGTGCAGCTTGGTGATGCCGATGTAACGGCACAAGCTAAAAGCTTATGGTTAACGACCGCCGATTTACCCAGTAATTGTAGTCAGCTATTTGATGTGATGCAAAAAACTGGTGCGTTGACCACGAATGATATTTTCGCAAGGTTTAGACTAGCGTTACAAGATGGAAAACTGAGCTTGGCTAAAACCATTGCGGCGCGCTTACCGAATTTTGATGCGGCTAATCTTAAGTTGCTTGATCGTGTTTACCAAATACCGCAATTAGTCCTTGATAATAAAACCATCTCATTCAAAACACGCTTTGGTGCAGAGGTAAATTTATACGCGGTAGATCGCTTGGCACGTACCAAACTAGATGTCGCGATTAGTACTTATAATAAGGTGCAAAATTTATTTGAAGCGGATAATCGCGCTTTTGGTTGGGGACGTATTGCTTACCATGCGGCACGCGGCCATCATCCTAATGTGCTGAGTTTTTATACCTTAGCCGAAGACACTAATTTAGACCGGGAACAACTCGCTTGGCAGGTGCGCGCAGCATTGCGCGCTAAAGACTGGCCTACGGTGCTTAGCGCAATATTGGCCATGCAACCCACACAATCTGAGGAAAGTGCATGGCGCTATTGGAAAGCGCGCGCCTTAAAAGAGCAAGGTCAGCAAGTTGAGGCTAATACAATTTTTGGCCAGCTTTCAACCGAGCGGCATTACTATGGTTGGTTAGCTGCAGAAGAGTTGGAAAGTGTAATGGGCAACCCTGATGAGCATTACACCACCACCGATATTGAAGTGACCGCAATTGCCAGCCAACCAGCCATTAAGCGTGCGCTCGAATTTCAGCGCTTAGACATGCGTTGGGAAGCAAAGTCAGAATGGGTGTGGGCGACACGTAACTTTGATGACCGTCAATTACTTGCCGCAGCCGAATACGCAATCCGCCAAAAATGGTACGACATTGCGATTATCACGGCAGATAATACCAAGCAAACGCACGACTTTAATTTGCGCTACCCAACGCCCTATCGGGACCTAATACGAAGTTCTGCTAATAGTGAAAATTTGGATGAGGCATGGGTGTACGGCTTAACACGTCAAGAAAGCCGTTTTATGCATTATGCAAAATCAGGCGTAGGGGCTTCAGGCTTGATGCAATTGATGCCCGCTACCGCAAAATGGGCGGCGCAGCGTATGGGTATGTATGGGTATAGTAATGACATGATTCATGACTTGAGCACCAATATAGAAATTGGTACTTACTATATGCATCACACCTTGGATTTAATGGGCGGACAAGCGGTAATGGCAACTGCCGCTTACAATGCCGGACCGAGCCGAGCAAAACGCTGGATGGCGAGTGAGCCATTAGAAGCCGCCATTTATATTGAAACTATTCCGTTTAGTGAAACTAGAAATTATGTGCAAAAAGTAATGGCAAATGCGTATATTTACGCGTCACGCTTGGGTACAAAAAGTATGGACACTAAAGTACAAACACTTAAATCACGCTTAGGGATCATCCCAGGTAGTGGTAAGCCAGAGACGATAGAAGCAGAAAACGACTAACAGATAAGATGCTTCCAAGTTAAGACGGCACTCAGTTAAAAGATCAGCAGTTAAGAAAACCAGTCATTAAGAAAACCAGGGTTCAACATGCAATTAAAAGAAATATGCGTATTAGGTGGTTCCGGATTTGTCGGTAGTGCAGTGGTCGCCAAGCTTGATGCAGCGGGATACGCTGTAACAGTGCTAACGCGTCGCAAAGAGTCAGCCAAACACCTGACTTTGCTGCCTAATGTGCAGGTGGAGGAATGTAATGTGCTGGATTATCATGCCTTGAGTTCAGCTTTAAGGGGCGCAGATGCCGTGATTAATTTGATTGGTATTTTGCATCAAAGCCATCGTTTGAGCTTTAATAGCATGCATCATCAGTTGCCTGCCCAACTGGCAAAAATCTGTGCAGATCTAGGCGTTAAGCGCTTATTGCACATGAGCAGTTTACGGGCGCATAAAAATGCACCCAGCCAATATTTATGCTCTAAAGCCGCAGGTGAGGCAGCTATACTGGCCTTGCACAATAGGCTTAATGTCACTATTTTCAGGCCATCCATTATTTTTGGTCGTGGTGATCGTTTTATCAATTTATTCGCCACACTCGTCAAAAGGTTGCCGGTTGTACTCCTGGCTAAACCCAATGCTAAATTCCAACCGATATGGGTGGAAGATGTCGCCAGTTGCTTTGTCAGTAGCCTTGAAAACATTGATACTTACGGTCAGATCTACGAACTGGCTGGGCCAAAGGTCTATACTTTCCGTGAGCTAGTCCAAACGGTGATGAATACTTTAGGTAAACAACGGCCGATTATTGGTTTGAGTGACAGTCTCTCTTATGCACAAGCATTCATGATGGAGTTGCTGCCTATTAAGCTGATGTCGCGTGACAATGTGCGCTCGATGGAAGTCGATAGCGTTAGCACCTATCCGTTACCTGAAGTATTTGGCGTGGTAGCCACGACGCTAGAGGCAGTGATTCCTGAGTATCTGGTCGATCAAACGCCGCGTGGTGCTTATGATCGTTTTCGTAGTTCCGCAGCCAGATAAGACACGCCAACGTTATGCAAACCTATGTCGTGGGCGGTGCAGTACGTGATGAGTTGCTCGGCTTGCCGGTAAAAGACAAAGATTACGTCGTAGTAGGCAGCACGCCAGAGGCAATGATAGCCGCTGGCTTCAAGGCTGTAGGTAAGGATTTTCCGGTTTTTCTGCATCCCAAAACCCATGAAGAATATGCCCTGGCGCGCACTGAACGCAAGACAGCCAAAGGCTATAAGGGTTTTGTTGTGCATGCTTCGCCCGAAGTCACTTTGGAAGAAGACCTGGCCCGCCGTGATTTGACCATCAACGCAATTGCCAAAGAAGTAAGTACAGCCGTGAAAGAAGGCCATGGCAAGTTAATTGACCCGTTTAATGGCTTGGCAGACATCCAATCAAAAACCCTGCGTCATGTGAGTCATGCTTTTGCGGAAGACCCCGTGCGTATTCTGCGTGCAGCGCGTTTTGCTGCAAGATTTACCGAGTTTAACGTAGCGCCAGAGACCATAGATTTAATGCGGCAAATGGTTGATGCGGGCGAGGTAGATGCCTTGGTGGCTGAACGTGTTTGGCAAGAGCTAGCCAAAGGGCTGATGGAAGCCAAACCTTCGCGCATGTTTGAGGTGTTACGTGCATGTGGCGCTTTGCAAAAGATATTACCGGAGCTTGATCAACTCTGGGGTGTGCCACAGCCGCCACAACATCACCCAGAGGTTGATACCGGTATTCACGTGATGATGGTGATTGACTACGCGGCAAGCCAAAACTTTTCATTACCCGTGCGCTTTGCCGCCTTGATGCACGACCTTGGCAAGGGCACCACGCCGGTAGATATTTTACCGCGTCATATTGGCCATGAAGAGCGTAGCGTCAAACTCGTAAAAGAGCTTTGCAAGCGACTAAGGGTACCAAACGATTGCAAAGAACTTGCGCATATCGTTGCCAAGTTTCATGGAAAATTGCACCAAACCCTGCAAATGAAGCCAAGCACCATGCTGAGTTTTTTAATTGAGCTGGATGCTATTCGCCAGCCAGCTAGGTTTAAGGATTTTTTAAAAGCGTGTGAGTCAGATTCTAGAGGTAGAGCCGGGTTAGAGAACTGCCCGACGCCAGCTGCGGATTTGATGTTGAAGGTGCTGGAAGCTGCCTTGAGTATCAGTGCCGGTGCCGTGGCTAGTGCGTTTAGTGAGCCGGAGAAGATTAAAGCAGCAGTGTTTGAGGCCAGGTTGCAGGCCGTCAAGCTGGTGTTGTAGGTATCAGTCAGGCCAAGCCACACTACGTCTGAATGAGTGGGCGTATTTCGCCAAATGCAAATATACGCTTCTTATCAATTAGATGCCGAGCGAGAATTTAATGACATATTTCGCGACAAAGCCAACCATGCCAAACCCAAGGCCCAGGAATAAGGCAAAGGTACCAAAGCGCCCAGCCTTGGACTCCCAAGCTAAATGGCCCACAATGAATAACATCAAAAGCATGAGACCGCCCACGCCGAAGGTCATGCCAAATTCTGTAATCTGCGCTTCAGTAAAACCAAATATAGTACCTTCCAAGTTTTTCTCCAGTGTAATTAGCGTATTGCTATATTAATTGCCAGTAGGGCGGCTGCAAAAAACACCTTTACTTGGCACTACTATAACTGCAGTAGATGACTACTGACCAATAGTCATAGCAGCCTCATTATTTAGTTAAGTCTTTGTAGCTGCTGTTGTGCAAACTCAGTCGGCTTACGTTTAAAGCCACTCTTGGCGAACTGTTGCCAGCGGCCAATGACATAGCAAATCATCAAGTTTGCTTGTGCTTCTGCATCATCTTTAATCCCAGTCTGCGTTTCCGCAATACGCAGGCTTTGTTTGAGTGTGACTTCGATGCGGTCATACAATTGGTTGATGCGCAGTTGCAGTTTTTCATCTTCATTGACTAATGCATCACCAATCAACACGCGGGTCATACCGGGGTTTTTTTCGGCAAACACTAATAACATGGTGATAATGCGTTGAACTTGTCTTAAGCCATCGGTTTCTTCTGTACTTATTTTGTTGATTAGGCCAAAAATCGTTTCTTCAATAAACACAATCAGGCCTTCGAACATTTGTGCTTTATTGGCAAAGTGACGGTAGAGTGCGGCCTCACTTACCTCTAATTTCGCCGCGAGTGACGCGGTGGTGATTTTTTCGCGTTTGGGCGATTCCAGCATTTTTGCCAGAGTTTCTAGAATTTGTTGTTTGCGTTCACCAGCCATTTTTATTTTCCTCACATATTTTTT
>DIZU01000005.1:26484-27251 GCA_002429455.1 Methylotenera sp. UBA6020
GGGTAGATTCGACACTGAACACCAGTTCGAAACAATCGCCGACGCCAAGTATGTCGAGCACCCGCAATGCGTAATCACGTGGCGCGTTAGTGAACACTACCTTACGTCCAGCGAGGCTTTGCAGCATGTGGCGTAAGCTTTTTACTTGCAATACCATTTCCGGCAGATCTATCAAGCGGTGTGTTTCACGCAGAAAATGGTAGGGACAAAAGTAGGTGGGATGGCCACCGTGATGGCGCATAAGCCCTTTGAGGGTTGCGCCATAGATGCGCCAATAGTGCTGGCGTAGTTGGTGGGCAGCGGGTTCGTCTAAATCCAGCGTGTCCATGATGTACTGCGTCATGGCGCGGTTCATCACTGGAAAGATGTGCGCCGAGGCATTATGCAGCGTGTCGTCTAAATCAAATATCCAAACGCGGCTCATCTATGGTTATTTCGTACAAACGTTGCACAGCACAATGAAAATTGGCTTCCATATAGCTGTGTAGTTTCTAAAATGACGACGATAGCAATCACTTCGCTTTAATTAGTGTGCCTACACCTTCGTCGGTCAAAACCTCAAGGAGTAGAGCGTGTTCTACGCGACCATCAATGATATGTACCGATTTAACGCCACTGCGTGCGGCATCTAATGCCGAACTGATTTTAGGTAACATGCCACCTGAGAGCGTGCCATCTGCGACCAGGTCATCAATCTGTCTGGGTGTTAAACCGGTGAGTAATTGGCCGCTTTTATCCAAGACCCCCGGTGTGTTGGTCAGTAGAAT
>DIZU01000164.1 GCA_002429455.1 Methylotenera sp. UBA6020
AAATTTGAAAGAGGGTTTTTGCTTTTTTGAGTATGCGCAACATGTGCTAAGTGATGGTTTATAGCTAATCTCCAAAATAAAGTCATGTCATGTCATGCCAAGACCGTTGATTGGTAGGAGCGACGCTTCGTCGCGATTGCACCATTGCTTCGCGACGAGGCGTCGCTCCTACCAAAAACAATACGTGACTGTCATTATTTATAGGATTGGCTATAATGTTGAGTGATTACAAGCGCTTACTTAACATAAGGTGAAAAAATATCCCTTCATTACGTACTTCTGCATCGTTACCAAATATAGGGCTATCGTAAGTGACTTTAGCTGGCAATAGATACTCAATACCGCTCGTGAGCTTCCAAGTGTCATTCAATTGACGTGCGAAACCTAATGTAATGTGATCCTCTAAAATTGCTGCTAGCAGCGGGCTGGAATTTCTCTCGGGTACTGGATTCTTGCCGTGATTGTAGCCAGCATAAAGCGTGGTCAAATCGTCATAAGTATAAGCTGCACCTAATGCGTAAACCACCTGGTTATGCCAGTTTTGTGGGCTTACCATCACTATTGCCTGTGGTGCTAGCGCATTATTAGCATCAATAGCTGTAGTAGTCACATCCTTGATTGCATCTGCCCAGTTAATCCAATTTACTTTTGCAGAAAGTAGCCAATCCTGATTAGGCTTAAACGCCGCGCCAACTGCAAATTCACGTGGCAACGCAAAGCCTTTAATGCTGAGGTTGTTATATGTAACAATACCTAGACCAGTTCCTGTAAAGTTAAATTTTGCTGTGCCATCAGTTAATGGTAGCTCTGTTTTTTCTGTATAACTTGCGCCAAGTGTCCATGCGTCATCAAGCTTATATTGTGCACCTAGTTTTAAGCCAAAACGTACGGCGCTTGCGCCCTCATTTTTGAAGCCGGCAAATACAGTATTTGAGGTGTCATAAAAAAAATTTTGTTCAATACTGGCATAAACCAAGCTAACAGATGCACCTAGTGAAAGTTTGTCGGTTACTTGGCAGCCAAAACCTGGCGTGATTTTGGCAATACCAAACAGGGAAGTCATTTCATCATTAGTGCCAAACACGGTGTTGATATGCTTAAACACCGCTCCTGCACCGCCTTGCGTAAAAAAACCTACTCCGGCTGTACAAGGCGTATTTTCTATTGATTGTGCATAACCACCACCGGCTAATAATGTGTAACGATTATCCGCATGCTTGTCGTTTAGCGCATCTTCATGCGCGAGGTCGGTAGTACGTAATAAAGAACCAAAGCCATCAAATGCGCTACCATGAATTTGCGCTAAACCTGCCGGGTTGGTGTTGAGGGCGCTGGTATCACGTGCCACTGCAGTATCTGCGCCACCCATTAGCGTTGATTCTGCACCAAAGCCAATCAAGTTGATTCCATTGGTGGCCGCAACGGGTAGGCTGATCGATAAACCAACTGTAGTTAATAAAATATGCAATCGGTTAATCGACATAAGATGAACTTTAGTAAATTAAAAATGTATTAAGTAATGGACTTCGTATAGTTAATTAACCCATTTGTTGAACTATCATAATTTGTAATGACTTCATCATTGGTCAATTGTGGCAAAATTTGTTGTGCGATTTGTTTGCCGTATTCCACGCCCCATTGATCGAAGCTATTAATGTCCCAAATAATACCTTGCACGAATATTTTATGTTCATACAGCGCAATTAACTTACCTAAGGTGTTTGGTGTGAGTTTATCGAACATAATTGAAGTAGTAGGGCGGTTACCTTCAAACACTTTGTGTGGCAGTAGTTTTTCGAGTGCTTCGGTTTCCATGCCTTGCTCCTCAAGCTCAGCACGCGCTTGGGCTTCAGTCTTGCCTAGCATCAAGGATTGCGTTTGTGCCAAGAAATTAGCAAGCAAGATTTTGTGATGCGCATTGCCGTTACTGCCCACTTGGTAGTGGCTATGTACTGGCATCAAAAAGTCGCAAGGCACAATTTGTGTACCTTGGTGAATCAACTGATAGAACGCATGCTGCCCGTTAGTGCCAGCCTCGCCCCAAATCACTGAACCAGTTTTGTACTGAACGCGTTTACCTTTTCTATCAATGAATTTACCATTACTCTCCATATCTGCTTGTTGTAAATAGGCAGGAAAGCGCGCTAGACCTTGGTCATAAGGCAGTATGGCTTGTGAATCCACATGAAAGAAATTGTTATACCAAACACCAATCAACGCCAAAATGACGGGCATGTTTTGCTCTAATGGCGCAGTTTTGAAGTGCTCATCCATTTCAAAACCGCCAGTGAGTAAGTCTTCAAAGTTATCCATGCCGATATATAAGGCAATCGATAAGCCAATGGCCGACCATAATGAATAGCGGCCTCCTACCCAATCCCAAAACTCAAACATGTTGGCGGTATCAATACCAAACTGTTGCACGGCTTTTGCGTTGGTAGAAAGGGCGACAAAGTGTTTGGCGACGTGTGCTTCATCTTTTGCTGCATTTATAAACCATGTACGTGCAGAATGAGCGTTGGTCATGGTTTCTTGTGTGGTGAAGGTTTTTGAAGCCACAATAAACAGCGTAGTTTCGGGGTTGCAGACGTTGAGTGAGCGCATTAAATGTGCGCCATCAATGTTAGATACAAAATGCACTTCTAGCTCAGTGCCAGCGTATGGTTTTAACGCATCACACACCATAGCCGGACCTAAGTCAGAGCCACCGATACCAATATTAATGATGTCCGTAATCCGTTTACCTGAATAACCTACCCAATTGCCATTGCGTACTTTGTCCGAAAACTGACGCATTTGAGCCAGTACGGCATTAACATCTGGCATCACATCGCGACCATCCACCATCACTGGTGTATTAGCACGATTGCGAAGTGCTGTATGTAACACAGCGCGGTTTTCAGTGATGTTTATTTTTTCGCCTGCAAACATGCGGTCGCGCCAGCTTTCAATATAAGCCTCGCGCGCCATTTGCATGAGTAACGGCAATGTTTCATCGTCAATACGATGTTTGGAGTAATCCAGCAGTAAGTCAGCAAACTTCAGGCTGAATTTACTAAAACGTTTGGCATCGTTCGCGAATAGGTCGCGCATGTGCGTTGGTGCAATTGCTTGTTGATGATGGCAAAGTTTTTGCCATACTGGATATTGTGTCAGGCTTTGAGCCAATTTATGATTAAGTATAGCCATTTATATATTAT
>DIZU01000154.1 GCA_002429455.1 Methylotenera sp. UBA6020
GCTTATCTACAAGGTGAAAAAAAGCGGCAGGCAACAGCCAAACGCGAAGTGCTGCTGTGTTCAGGCGCAATCGCCTCACCGCAAATATTGCAGCGTTCTGGCATTGGTCCAGCAGCCTTGCTGAAACAGCTAGATATTCCTGTGGTACATGACTTGCCTGGAGTCGGCGCAAATCTGCAGGATCATCTGGAGGTTTACCAGCAATATGAATGCAAGCAGCCGGTTTCGCTGGCACCTGCATTGAAACTTATCAATCAGCCTATGATAGGTGCTGAATGGCTGCTCTTCGGCACCGGTATTGGCGCCAGTAATCAGTTTGAAACCGGTGGCTTTATCCGTAGCGATGGCAGCTTCACTTGGCCTAACATTCAATATCATTTCTTGCCGGTCGCGATTAATTACAACGGCAGCAATCCGATCAAGGTGCATAGCTTTCAGGCGCACATGGGCTCCATGCGCTCACCTAGCCGCGGTCGCGTGCAGTTGCGCTCCAAAGACCCGCATGACCATCCGAGCATTTTGTTTAACTACATGTCAACAGAGCAGGATTGGAGAGAGTTTCGCGCCGGTATTCGCATTACGCGGAAAATTATGCAGCAACCGGCACTGGCGCCCTATGTCGGCCGTGAAATCTCGCCTGGCGAAGCCGTACAAACTGATGCTGAATTGGACGCTTTTGTCCGGGAGCATGCAGAAACTGCGTTTCATCCGTGCGGTACGTGTGCGATGGGTTATGGCGAGATGGCTGTTGTCGACGCAGAAGGGCGCGTACACGGAATGCAGGGCTTGCGCGTGATTGATGCCTCAATTATGCCGGAAATCATCACCGGCAATTTGAATGCGCCGACCATTATGATCGCGGAAAAGCTGGTGGATGTTATTCGTGGCCGAACACCGTTGCCTGCGAAAAACGTACCGGTATTTGTTAACCAGAGCTATCAAGCGAAGTAGCACTGAAATCTTCAACATTCCGGTAGTCCAGTGATGCTCTCTGTGGGCAACTCAATAGTGCTGTTTGAATTGCTGGGCGTACTTGCCTTTGCATTTACTGGCCTCATCGAGGCGCGCAAAAAAGGCATGGATCTGGTAGGTGTCTATACCGTGAGCATGATTACTGCCTTTGGTGGTGGCACGGTACGTGATTTGCTGATTGGCCATTATCCGCTGTACTGGATACAGCACTCTGGCTACGCTCTAATGCTGCTAGGTTTTGCTGTAGCCTCAGCACCTTTGGCTGCCTCATTCTATGAAAATCCGTGCGTGACTAACACCGTTGAGGTGCTGGATGCCACGGGGCTTGGCCTGTTCTGCACTGCGGGCGCCAGCGTCGCTCATCAGGCTGGCTGCGATTTTTACATCGCTATGCTACTGGGTGTAGTGACTGGCGTGTTTGGCGGTATATTTCGTGACATTATTTGTAACGAAATTCCCAATGTGTTCCGCCGCAACGAACTGTACGCCACTTGCGCCCTGCTAGGCAGTGCGGTGTTTTTAGGAGGACTGCAGTTGGGGCTAGATACATTGTCTGCCACGCTGGCTGGCATTGCTGTCACAGTGGCGTTACGACTTCTGTCAATGAAATACCGAATTACACTACCTTTCTGATTTTATTGTTTTCTTAAAGCAATATTCGCTACAAAGCTTAGGCTGAGAAGTTTACATTTCAATCGCTATAGCCTGAGTATAAAAAAATTATCCGTCTCGTTTGTTTACGAAAGCCTAGTATGCTATAGTTTCCCGCTTAATTTAAGCGAAGTAGTGAGCCTAGAAAACCAACAGCCTTTGGGCGTTTTTGCGGCAAGCAAACAAATTACACGAGTGTTGTTCAAATCTCGCTGTAACTGCCGTCAAATAAAGATTTTTGATGCTCTCTTTTCGTACCAACTTATTATCGAAGCACGTCTGTAGTGAATGTCTGCTAACAGTCTGCATTTAGAATTTAGGAATAACAGCATGGCCTTGAATGTTGAAACTATCAGTAAGCTCGAACGCCGTATCACTATTACGGTTCCACTCCAACCACTCGAAGCGCAAATTAAACAGCGATTAGGTCAAATATCCAAGACTGCAAAATTTGCGGGCTTTAGGCCTGGTAAAGCACCACTCGGCTTGGTTAATCAGCAGTATGGTGATCAAGTACGCGATGAAGTTTATTCAGGTGCAGTTGAAAAAAGCTTTGGTGATGCCGTAGAAGAAAATAAATTACGTGTTGCGGGCTATCCGAACATTGAGCATAAGCCATTTGGCGCGGCCTCTGAAAATCTGGAATACACAGCAACATTTGAGGTGTTTCCAGAAGTGAAGTTGGGCGATTTATCCAAAATAAAAATTGAGCGCCCAGTGCTCGAAGTGGGCGAGACTGACGTTAAAAAAACGCTGGATGTTCTGGTGAAACAACGTGTTAGCTTTGAGCCAGTTAAGCGTGCCGCTAAAAAAGGCGACCGCATCAACGTCACACTTAAAGCGTCGATTGATGGTAAGGAAGTTGAATCTACTGGTGAAACCGGTATTGATTTAGTATTGGGTGAGGCTGGTCGCGTTGAGTCATTTGATGATCAATTGGCCGGTGGTAAAGCAGGCAGCTCAAAACAGTTCGATATTACTTATCCGGCGGACCATAGTCCTGAGCAACTTGCTGGTAAAACAGTCAGTTATGACGTTGCTTACATTAGCGTATCGCAACCTAAGTTCCCGGAAATTGATGCTGATTTTGCAAAAAGCTTAGGTATTGAAGACGGCGACGTAGAGAAAATGAAAGCTGAAATCACTGAAAGCTTAAAACAAGAAGTCGCTAAACGTGTCAGTGCCAAATTAAAAGAGCAAGTATTTAAAGCCTTAACGGATGATGCCGATTTTGAAATTCCTAGCGTGTTGTTGGGTACTGAAATCAACCGTATGATGCAAACCACTGAGCAAAATTTAAAACAACGTGGCGCTGATTTAAGTAATATCAAGCTTGAGCCTGCGATGTTTGAAGATCAGGCAAAACGTAGTACTAAATTACGTTTGATTTTGGGTGAGTTAATCAACACCAATGGTTTACACGCAAGTGCTGATCAAATTCGCGCAATGGTGGATGTTTTTGCGCAAAGTTTTGAGCGCCCAACCGATGTGGTTACGTGCGTATTACGCTGATCCTAAACGCTTGGATGAACCATCTGCATTAGCGACTGAAGAAAACGCTGTAAGCTGGGTGTTGTCTAAAGCAAAAGTAACCGATAAAAAAGTTAAATTTGATGATTTAATGGGAAATGCGTAAATGAATAACATGCAGCGGTCGCAAGCACAGCAAGACATGAGTCGGCAAGACATGGCTCCGCAAGGTTTGGGTTACATTCCGATGGTTATTGAGCAGAGCGGCCGTGGCGAGCGTTCTTACGATATTTACTCACGCCTGCTTAAAGAGCGTGTGATATTTTTAGTTGGCCCGGTCAATGATATGACGGCTAACTTAATTGTGGCTCAGTTACTGTTTTTAGAAGCTGAAAATCCAGACAAAGATATCTCTCTGTATATCAATTCTCCAGGCGGTTCTGTGACTGCTGGCATGTCAATTTATGACACGATGCAATTTATTAAACCGGATGTAAGCACTTTGTGCATTGGACAGGCAGCCAGCATGGGTGCATTTTTGCTAGCCGCAGGTGCAAAGAACAAGCGCTTTAGTTTGCCTAATTCACGCGTAATGATCCATCAGCCTTCTGGTGGTTTTCAAGCGACAATCATCTGACATTGAAATTCATGCAAAAGAAATTTTA
>DIZU01000121.1 GCA_002429455.1 Methylotenera sp. UBA6020
ATAAGAGACAGGTTGTAAACTCGGCAGTGGAGTGGAAACTATTGATGAAATTAATATGGTGGTACTAGATAGTGCATAACAACAAACATCCAGTGGGGAGGCAATCAATGTCACCTTTGCAACTAACCCGGTGTTGTTGGAAACTCCTATGATTATTGATAACGCTCTCTGGCTTAATTTGGCTGTAGCCTTGGGCATTGGGCTTTTAATTGGCGCAGAGCGTGAGCGCGACAAGGGTACCGGGAGCGATCAATCCATCGCCGGTATCCGGACCTTTACCCTTGCCTCCCTGCTTGGTGCAGTTAGTACGCTGATCAATTTTTGGCTGCTCATCGTTTCATTATTTTGCGTGACGATTTTTGCAGCCATGGCTTCATTAGTCAGGCAGGATAAGGCCCCCGGGCTTACTACTGAAATTACGCTGGTGTTTACTGTTATTTTGGGAGGGCTGGCCATGAGCGCGTCCTCTTTGGCTGCAAGCCTTGCGGTGAGCGCGGCAATACTGCTTGCTGCCAAAGAGCCTATTCATGGGTTTGTGCTAGGGGTAGTCACCAAAGATGAATTGAATGATTTTCTCATTCTTGCCGCCGCAACGCTCATCGTATTGCCCCTGGTGCCCAGTGAGTTTATCGGGCCATTCGACGCAATTAATCCGCGAAACCTTTGGCTTATCGTGATTCTAGTGATGTTGATAGGTGCGCTTGGCCATCTTGCTCTACGCTGGTTAGGTGGGCGCATTGGGTTGCCTCTTGTTGGACTGGTGTCAGGTTTTGTTTCCAGTATTGCAACCATCGGTGCCATGGGCGAGCGTGCGCGTAAAACCCCGACCCTAATCGGTTCGGCAGTAGCCGGTGCAGTTTTGTCAAATATCTCTACTATTTTAGTGCTCGCGTTGCTGCTAGCTACGGTAGATCCACCCACATTACGCGTACTTGCAGCACCGCTGATATTTGGCGGGCTGTCGATTGCAATATATGGCTTGGTGGTTACATTAAAGGCTTTTCGTGAGAACAGCGCGGAAATGGAAAAGCCCAGTCGGTCGTTTAGCGTAAAAACAGCATTAACACTGGCCGCGGTCATTGCCGTAGTGCTCATTACATCCGCTGCGTTGAAAGCTTGGTTTGGCCAGACCGGACTTGTCGTTGCTTCTGGTTTGGCAGGTTTGGCGGATGCACATGCCCCTACAATTTCTGTGGCTTCACTGGTGGCTGCTGGCAAACTGAGTCTGGAAAGTGCGGCCATCCCGATTCTGGTGGCTTTTTCAATCAACGCTATTTCAAAAGCGGTTACGGCGATTGTCAGTGGGGGCCGGGGATTTTCACGCCAGGTGATTCTGGGCTTGATTTTGCAAGTTTCTGCAACTTGGCTTGGGTGGTGGTTATTTTGAGTGCGTGCTGGCTTAATGCTTGACGTATGTCAGTACTAAACATTCCACAGGCTATCGGCCCTTGCCACTCATAGACCCGCGATTGTAGTCTTTATCGCCCACTGGTACGCAACGGCCAAGGCCGAGTAAGCCGCCCTGTGTGCCCGGTGGGCAGCCTTGATTCTCCGGAAATTGTTTAGCGACTTCTTTGGCCTCTGCCGCTTTTATAGTGTCTATAAATTCCCAGCGACCGTTGGGGTGTAATGTTACTTGATCACCTTGGGCTGTTGTGGCCAATAGGTCTTTAGCTTCATTTTCGGCATATGCCGTAAGCGCAAATAGTACGTTTACACAGAAATAAATAGCCACGTAGCTGGTTGACTTTTTCATGTATGCCTTTCGTTGTCTTTATTATCAAGTAGCAATGCACCAGTATTTTTCGTATGTAAGCATTCACTATGCTTTCCGCAATTGCACATTTTTAATGTTTGGCGTGCTGTAACACTAAGCGCCTAAGCTCTGGCACACAAGAGCCACACTCAGTGCCGCATTTCAGTTTGCTCTGTAAGGTGATTAAGTCTGCACCTAGTTGTATGGTGTCGATGATGTCATTTTCGGCAACATCCAAACAAGTACATATAATTTTGCCGCGACTGTGCTGGCCCGCGGGTGGTGCGCTCAGGGGTGCTAATGCCCAACGGCGTAATTCTGGGCTGAATTCGCCAGAGGTCATTACATCTTTCAGCCAGTCTGCAGCCAAGGTTTCGCCTACCAGGCGCACGCCGGTGATTTCTGGCTTGCCGGTGCTAAGATTATTTTCCACCAGAATACGTTTGCTGATGCCACGTTTGGCATCATTGTAGTTGAGCAGTGGCAGGTCGTCTGTCATGCCAAGTATGCTGTCAATCTCTGCAATCAATACGGCATCGGGCGCTTCTGTGTGGGCTGCACGCAAAATCAGCATGCCAGCATGCTGTTGTGTTTGCCGGCCAAATAGGCCGCAGCTGGCGTACTTAAAGTTTGTTAATAAACCACGTACTTTCTGTAGCACCTCTAAATCTTGAATGGTGCGCATCACGGTTATAGACCAAGGCAACTCCAGTTTTTCGATTTTCACAGCGGTATGTTTGAGTTCTGGCTGTTTGGAGGTTTTGTCAAACGCAGGCGGCATGAGTGCATTGACGCCCAAGCCGTGCATAAACTGGCTACCCCAGTGCATGGGGATAAATGTTTGTGAGGCTTGCACCTCGTCTGAGGTTTGCGCAGGTAGCACCAAGCTGCCACGTTTGTTGCTTACTTTGACAATGTCGCCATTTTTAATTGAACGGCGCACCATGTCATCTGCATTCATGTGGATGGCAGGTTCTTCAGCATGGTTGAATAGTTGTGCAACGGTACCTGTGCGACTCATACCATGCCACTGGTCACGCAAGCGTCCCGTGAGCAAATGCAAGGGGTGGCGTGCATCGGTTTTATCGGCGGTGCCTTGATACACGGCGTTAATAAACTGTGCTTTACCATCTGGCTTTTGAAACACGCCATCCGCATACAGCCTTGCTTTGCCTGTCACGTCACCGGTCACAAATGGCCATTGTTGCGGACCTTGCTCGTTGAGTAGGGCGTAACTTAAGCCGGTAATATCTAAATCGCGGCCACGTGTGGTTTCACGGTGCTCATTGAAGATGTCTTCAGTACTGCTGTAAGGGAATAATTGTGTATTTTTAGCGAGGCGTGTCTCCAGGCGCTGCGCAAAGTCCACCATAATCGCCCAATCATGGCGTGCTTCGGCTGGTGGTGGCACTGCTGGATTAACGCGGGTGATGCGCCGTTCAGAGTTTGTGACAGAGCCTTCTTTTTCGCCCCATGTGCTGGCGGGTAATAAGACATCGGCATATCGGTTGGTATCGGTGTTGCTGAAAGCGTCTTGCACAACGACGAATTCAGCGTTGTTTAAGGCTTCTAGCACGTTGTTCAAATCTGGCATGGAGTGCGCAGGATTGGTGCAGGCAATCCAGATGGCCTTGATGCTGCCGTCTTTGACTGCATCAAACATTTCAACGGCTGTTTTACCGGGCGTTTCCGGCACGCTGTCTATGCCCCACAGTTTGGCAACTTCTGCACGGTGTTCTGGATTGTTCAAATCCCGATGGCCAGAAAGCAGGTTTGCCATTCCACCCACTTCGCGTCCTCCCATGGCATTTGGTTGCCCAGTGAGTGAGAACGGGCCAGCACCTAATTTGCCGATTTGTCCGGTGGCCAAGTGTAAGTTGATCAATGCCGCATTTTTATCCGTGCCATGGATAGACTGGTTCAAACCCATACAATACATGGAGAGGCTTGGGCCTTTACCAAACCATTGGGCGGCGGTGACGATGTCAGCTTCTTTAATACCGCAAATATCCGCTACCATTTTGGGGGTGTATTCCCGCACAGTATTTTTGAGCGCATCAAAACCGTGGGTATGAGCATTGATGTAGGCCATATCCAGCAGGCCTTCCCACAACATCACATGCAGCATGCCATTAAATAAAGCAACGTCTGTACCCGGCAAAATGGCCAGATGCAAATCGGCGGCCTGAGCGGTGTCGGTACGGCGCGGGTCCACTACGATGATTTTTAGATTAGGATTTTTCGCCCGGGCATCTTCAATGCGGCGAAAGATAATCGGGTGCGCAAAAGCCGTATTAGAGCCTGCGATAAACAAACACTCAGTATGGTCGATGTCTTCGTAACAGGCTGGTGGCGAATCTGCACCCAGTGTAACCTTATAACCGGTGACGGCAGAACTCATGCATAGCCGCGAATTGGTATCTACGTTATTGGTGCCAATCAAGCCTTTGGCGAGTTTGTTAAATACGTAATAATCTTCGGTGAGCAATTGACCGGAGATATAAAAGGCAACACTGTCTGGACCATGAGTTTCAATGGTTTTGGCAAATTTCTCAACCACAAAATTCAGTGACTCATCCCAGGTTGCCCGCGCCCTTGGTGCCTCGCGGCTAGTACGCAGCTCTGGATACAGCAAGCGGTTATCGAGCTTAGCGGTAAGGTGCAGCGTAGCGCCCTTGGTGCATAAACGGCCAAAGTTGGCAGGGTGCGTAGGGTCACCTTTGACATCAATAATCTTGTCGTTTTCGGAGTGAATAATCACCCCGCAGCCAACGCCGCAGTAACAACAGGTACTTTTTGTTTGTTTAATCAAGGTACTCAATCTTTAAGTTCTAAGCTTTTAACTCTAAATATACAAAACCATCTTCAACTTTGGTGTTAAAGCAGGCGGTATGGCCCACATCGGGCTCTTCAGCTTTGCCATCCACCAAGCTGATTTTCCAGCTATGTAGCGGGCAAGCAATTTTATCGCCATACACAATACCTTCAGATAATGGACCGCCTTTGTGTGGGCAGCTATTATTGACCGCAAAAATGCGATCATCCTCTAAACGGAACACACCGATATCCATGTCTTTAGTGCGCACGACGCGCGCGCCTAATTTAGGAATATCTTCAAGCGGTGCTACTTTTACCCAGTTACTCATTCCAACTCACCCTTATACCTGTCTCTTATACACATCTGAC
>DIZU01000158.1:0-7721 GCA_002429455.1 Methylotenera sp. UBA6020
CACACACTCGAAGACTGCCTAATATCGAGCATAATTTTTTACAGCTTAATTTGACGATAATTGAGAGGAGTCCCAAGTGCAAGAGAAACGAGAATACCCGAGAAAAAACTTTAATCTGCCGGTTACGGTTCGGCTGCCACACCAGAGTATTGTGGCGGCAAAAATGGTCGAACTAAGCATGAAGGGGATGAGGCTCTTGTGCCCAATAGCACTGGAAATCAATTCTGAAGTGGAACTTCTTTTCAGCCCCCCATCCGAACACACGCACGAAATCAGACTCAAAGCCAATGTCAGGCATTTAATTGAGGTGCATGTCACGTCAACCACGCCGCTTGAGTACCGGTATGCGGTAGGGGTAAACTTTACGAGTCCCCAAGAGCATGAGCGGATGGTAATAGATGAGTTCTTGAAGGAACTATAGGCTTGTTAAGCCCCACTGTAGACAATTAACCCTAAATCAGGTTTCCATAAAGCGGACAATTCGAAACGAAAATCAACATAATTGAAGAAATTTTCATTCAGCTAGTTTTTGGTCAAATTAATCATGCTTGTACGGAGTTTCCACTCATAGAACAAGACTTAAGTGTCTGCTGGGTATGGAGCTTTCTTTTCTGCCAAGTCCCTTCAGGATCACGTAATAGAGTCCCCGTTTATACGTTGAACCAGAGCATATTGTGTTGCGAGTAAGGCATCGAATAATTACATGATTTATACCATGAAAATGCCAAATTAACGGCGACATGGCAATTGCAAACTAGTATAAAATGCCTGTTCAAAATCTGTTTCTTTAGGATCATATGACTGCCGAAACTAGCGCCACAATCCTAATCGTCGACGACGTAGCCGAAAACCTGCATGTACTGAGCGAACTGTTGCGGCCGCAATATAGGGTATTGGCAGCAACCTCCGGGGAAAGTGCTTTACGCGTGGCAAACAGTCTGCCAAAACCTGATTTGATCCTGCTTGACGTGATGATGCCTGGTATGGATGGGTATGCGGTGCTGGCGCGGTTGCGCGATGATCCGGCCACCCGCGATATTCCGGTCGTTTTTCTCACTGCATTGGCAGATGCAGGAGACGAGGAACGCGGGCTGCAACTCGGTGCTGGCGATTACATTGCCAAGCCGATCAAACCTATCGTGGTGCTGGCGCGGGTGCGCACACAGCTAGAAGCGAAGCAGGCGCGTGATTGGCTCGAAGACAAGAATGCAGTGCTCAAAACTGAAGTTGCCCAGCGCATGGCCGAAAACGATCTTACTCAGCAGGCCAGCATCCGGGCGCTGGCACATCTGGCCGAATTGCGCGATCCGGAAACCGGCAATCATATTCTGCGTACGCAGGGTTATGTGCACCGTTTGGCGACCGGGCTGCGAGATCATCCCCGTTTCGCTGACACCCTGAGTGAGGGCTACATTGATCTGTTAGCGCGCTCGGCACCGCTGCACGACATCGGCAAGGTCGGCATCCCCGATCATATCCTGCTTAAACCGGGCAAACTCACGCCGGACGAGTGGGTCATTATGCAGACGCATGCCAAATTGGGCAGCGATTCCATCGAACAGGCTGAACGTGACATCGAAATGCCTTTGGCGTTTCTGTCCGTGGCCAAGGAAATCGCGCACCGGCATCACGAAAAATGGGATGGTAGCGGTTATCCAGATGGGCTGGCAGGTGATGCCATTCCACTTTCTGCGCGCCTGATGGCTATCGCCGATGTGTTTGATGCGCTAATTTCGGTGCGCGTCTATAAGCCGGCGATGACAGCTTTAGACGCGCGCGACATTATCACTGCTGGGCGCGGCAAGCATTTCGATCCAGACTTGGTCGATGCTTTTCTTGCTAACTACACCGATTTTGTTGCGATCGCCAAACGTTACAGCGACGCCCGCTGAAGAGTCTCAGTGGCATATTTAACTTAAGGGCAGCTATGAATCCAGAAACTGCCAAGAGCTCAAGCAAAACCGAGTCGCCCGTGGCGGGCAATCGAATACAGGCAAACACCACTATTCTGAAACCTGTGCTTATTTATGCCGTGTTTGCAAGCCTCTGGATACTATTCTCCGACAAAGTGGTCATGCGGCTCTTCAGCGACCCAGCTCAAATGATCTTTGCCAGTACGTGCAAGGGTTGGTTGGTTGTCATCATCACCAGCGGGCTACTGTACCTACTGCTTAAAGGTTGGCGCGAAACCGTAAGCAGCGCAAACACCATACACGAGGTTGAAAGCGCGGCACCCTATCAATCAGCACCACAAACAATTCGGCTATCCGTGCTTTTCATTGCCCTAGCGCTGGTCGTGCCGCTGATTGGTGTTGTTTTTGTCAAAATGCAAACTCCACAAATAGAACGTGATGCCTATAGCAATCTGCAAGCCATTGCGCGACTCAAGACCGAACAGATTGACAACTGGCTGACTGAACGGCACGGGGATGCCGAGGTGCTGGCAGTCTCAGCCGCGCTAAATATTCCGCTACACAAGTTCATACAAGGCAAAGCGAACGTACAAGAAAGCCACGAAGTATTGGGTCGCTTTCAGGATATGCTCGCTGAAGGCTATGGCAGCATCATGTTGATCGACCGTTATGGACACTTATTACTTAGTCGGGGCAAGCAGCAGGATACGCCGCCGGCGGTGCTGGATTTGGTTGCCCTGGCAATCAGCAGCAAACAAGTGCAACGCGGTGAACTGTTTCGCGATGAGACCGGCCATGTCCACATGGATTGGCTTGTGCCCGTGGTCGTGTCAGATGCACAAGGAGACCACGCGGTAGCGGCTATTCTATTACGTGTTGTGCCCGATCAATTCTTATATCCGCGTATCCAGACTTGGCCTGCGGCAAGTGCCAGCGCTGAAACCTTGTTAGTTCGTCGTGATGGTGAGTCTGTGGTTTTTCTTAACGAGCTGCGTCATCGTCAAGGCACTGCCCTGATTATGAAGCTGCCCGCGAACAGCCCATCATTACCAGCCGCTGTTGCTGTGCATGCAACCAAACCTGGCACGGTATACGGCAAGGATTATCGCGGTGTAGAAGTATTGGCTGCGTATCGCTCTGTCGCTGGCACAGACTGGCGTGTTGTGACCAAAATAGACCGTGACGAGGTGCTGATGCCGATGTGGCACACCTTGTATTGGATCGGCCTGATCGCCTCAGTTGCTATCGCAATCATCATGCTGGCACTATTGTTGCTGTGGCGGCAAAAGAAGCAATCGTATCAACTGGTGTTGCTGGCACAAAAGAACAAAGCGGATCAGTTGGTGGCTACCCTCGTTGACAGCTCTTCCGATGAAATCTATATCAAAGACCTGGACGGACGTTACTTGCTAATTAATCGGGAAACTGCACGTGCCATTGGTAAGAGTATCGAGCAGGTATTAGGCCAAGATGATGCGGCATTTTTCCCTGCGCAACAGGTTGAAGTAATCCGTAGTTACGACCGTCGTGTGTTTGCCGAGAACCAGACTATCACCTATGAGCAAACGCTTTCTACCGTGGATGGAGAGCGTACCTTCCTCTCCACCAAGGGGCCAATGCGCGATAGCGATGGTCGGGTCACTGGGGTATTCGGTATCTCCCGTGACATCACCGAGCGTAAGCATGCTGAAGCCAAGATTCAACGCCTCACACAGATCTACGCTGCTTTGAGTCAATGTAACCACGATATCGTACACAGCACCAGTGAGGCCGAGCTGTTCCCGCAAGTGTGTCGTGACGCGGTGCAGTTTGGTGGCATGAAAATGGCATGGATTGGACTGGTGGATGAAGCTAGCCAGCAGGTCAAGCCAGTCGCCTCTTATGGCGATGACAGTGGATATCTGACAGACATCCAGATATCGGTGGATGCTGAAAATCCTTCAGGTCAAGGCCTTTCTGGCACTGCGATTTGTGAAAACCAGCCGGTTTGGAGCCAAGATTTTTTTAATGATCCACGTACCGCAGCGTGGCATGAGCGCGGCAGGCTGGCTGGCTGGGCGGCCTCGGCATCGCTGCCGCTATACCGTAACGGCGTGGTAATCGGTGCTTTCACACTATACGACAATGCTGTGAATGCCTTTGATGCAGACATCCGCAACCTGATGATCGAAATGGCGAAGAATATCAGCTTTGCACTGGATGGTTTTGCTCGTGTAGCCGCGCGTCAAGCCGCCGAGGAGGAGCTGCGTGACAGCGAGAGGCGGCTGCAAGCTGCACAGAGCTACGCGCGCATCGGCTACTGGGAGCTGTTGCGGGATGGTAAAACTGCACTCTGGTCAGAGCATATTTGCCAGATATTTGGCCTGCCTCTTGATTCTGAGCCCAGCCGCGAGAAGCTTCGCGAGATAATTTATGAGAGTGATTATCCGGCCTTCGTACAGTCATTGCAGCATAGTTTAGCCACTGGTGAAGAGCATCACATGGAGTTAAGAATTCGACGCCATGATGATGGGACAGAGCGTTGGATTGAATGTCGTGGAAAAGCCGTTATAGGTAAGAATGGGGCACCTGAAAGGCTTTCTGGATTCTTGCAGGATATCACCGAACGCAGACAGTCCGAAGATGCGCTGAAGCGATCTGAAGAGCGGCTGCAATTGGTGCTGCGTGGGTCACGCGATGCTTCGTGGGACTGGAACTTGGAAAGCAACGATCTCTACTATTCAGCACGCTGGTGGGCAATGTTAGGTTATGAGGTAGATGAGTTGCCGTATGGCGCAAGCCTGTGGGAACATATCGTACATCCGGCCGATCTGTTTCAGGTTGATCAGATCTTTGGCGACGTAATCAAGACCGACTCAGATACCTATGAGATCGAGTTTCGCCTGCGCCACAAGAACGGCCACTATGTTCCGGTGCTCTCACGCGGGTTTATTCTCAGGGACTCGAGTGGTAAACCCGTGCGTGTGTCTGGCACCAACACCGACTTGACCGAAAGCAAGCGGGCTGTGGAGGCGCTAAGAGCCAGCGAGGCCCGTTTCAAAATCATGTTCGACGAGGCGCCGTTAGGCATCGCCTTGATTGACTCGATTAACGGGTATGTCCATTCAATGAATCCGATGTTCGCTAAAATTGCAGGCAGAACCCTGAGTGAAATGGCACACATAGACTGGGCGAGCATCACACATCCGGATGATGTGCAAAACGATCTGGATAACATGGCGTTGTTGAATGCCGGCAAAATATCCGGCTTCCAGATGGAAAAACGCTATCTGCACCACGACGGCACCTTTGTCTGGATCAACATGACCATTGCGCCGGTTTATGTGCAAGATGGTGAACAGCCGCGCCATCTCTGCATGATCGAGGACATCACCAAGCGCAAGGCTAACGATGATCAGCTACGCAAGCTCTCGCTGGCGGTGCACCAGAGCCCGGAAAGTATCGTCATCACTGACATCAATGCCCAGATCGAGTACGTGAATGATGCCTTCGTACAGTCAACAGGTTACAGCCGCGACGAGGTGATTGGGCAGAACCCGAAAATGCTCCACTCAGGCAAAACGCCACCTGAGACCTATGCCGCGATGTGGGAAGCGATGGATCAAGGCCTGTTGTGGAAAGGCGAGTTGATCAATCGTCGCAAGGATGGCCGCGAATTTGTTGAGTTTGCTATCATCACCCCACTTCGCCAGCCGGATGGGCGCATTACTCACTACGTGGAGGTGAAGGAAGACATCACTGAGAAGAAGCGTATCGGTATGGAGCTTGATCGTCATCGGCATCATCTGGAACAATTGGTAGAACTACGCACCGTGGAACTGACCACGGCGCGACAGCAGGCTGATGCGGCCAACCAGGCCAAGAGTGCTTTTCTGGCTAATATGAGCCATGAGATCCGCACGCCGATGAATGCCATCATCGGCTTGAGCCATTTGCTGCGGCAAGCTGGGACGACACCACAACAGGCCGCGCGGTTAGACAAGATAGACGGTGCTGGTCGGCACCTATTGGAAATCATCAACGACATCCTCGATCTTTCCAAAATCGAGGTAGGGCGGCTGCAATTGGAAAGTACGGATTTTCACCTGTCTGCAATTCTTGACAATATTGATTCCATCATCGGTGAAACTGCGCGGAACAAAGGGCTTCGTATCGTAGTTGATGGTGAGGCGGTTCCGCAGTGGCTACGCGGTGATCCGACGCGGTTGCGTCAGGCATTGCTCAACTATGCGGGTAATGCCGTTAAATTTACCGATCAGGGCTCTATTACCCTGCGTGCCAAACTGCTAGAAGACAACGGTGATGCATTGTTGGTACGCTTCGAGTCCATTGATACTGGCATTGGTATTGCCGCGGAAAACATCACCCAACTGTTTCACGACTTTGAACAAGCCGATGCTTCTACCACGCGTAAATACGGTGGAACTGGCCTCGGCCTAGCGATTACCAAGCGGCTGGCGCACCTGATGGGCGGAGAAGCCGGTGTTGACAGCACACTGGGAGTAGGCAGTACGTTCTGGTTCACCGCTCGCCTGCAACGCGGTCACGGCATTATGCCTACCAAGCTGGCCACCAGACATGCAGAGGATGCCGAGATGCAGTTGCGCTTGTACCACAGCGCTGCTCGGCTCTTGCTGGTAGAGGATAATGCCATCAATCGCGAAGTGGCGCTGGAGCTGCTATACAGCGTGGGCCTGGCAGTGGAAACCGCGGTAGATGGACGGGAAGCTATAGAGAAGGCGCAAGCTCAAGCTTATGATCTGATTCTGATGGACATGCAGATGCCTAATATGGACGGTCTGGAAGCTACCCGTGCCATTCGCGCCCTGCCGGGTTGGGAGGCAAGGCCAATCGTGGCGATGACCGCGAATGCCTTTGATGAAGACCGTCGGGCTTGCGAAGTAGCCGGCATGAACGACTTTATTGCCAAGCCGGTAGAGCCGGACTTGCTTTATACGGCTCTACTCAAATGGCTGCCAGCCAGCATGGTGAGTGAGCCGGCTGAGCTAGGCGATAAGCCAAGCCAGACGCTTTCAGGCAAGGCGCTGTATGTGCAGGAAACCGCCATAGAGCACCTGTCCAGAGTGCCTGGGCTCAATGTGGCGCACGGTTTGTCGGCACTACGTGGTAAAGCTGATAAGTACCTATCCCTGCTGGGTCAATTTGTCGAATCGCACGCCGATGATATGTTGCGGCTGGCCGCAAGCTTAGCGGAAGGTGACCATGCCACAGCGCAGCGTTTGGCGCATACGCTTAAGGGTACTGCCGCCACGCTGGGTGCCGATCATCTAGCGGCAATGGCTGGGCGTTTGGATAGGATGTTGCGGGCGAGTAAAGAAGGGGATGTTCGCGGTGTATTAAATGGTGACAAAATTCATCCTGAAATGGAGGCCATTCGCCTCGAATTCATTCTCTTGGCGGTCTCTCTGCCCTTGCCATCGGTGGCGCCTTTATCCGTGGATATTACGCAACCGGATCTGGAAGCCCTGCGGGCCGTACTTAACGAAATTGACGCGCTGCTGATAAAAAATGATACCGCTGCCATCGCGCTGTATGAGGGTCATGCTGAGCCGCTGCGAACCGCCATGGGCGCATCCTACGAGAAGCTTACGCGTCAGATTAACCAGTTTTCTTTTGAAGCTGCGCGCGAGACGTTGCAAGCGGTATTACTAACCCTGTAAGCGGAATGGCTTAGGCCATGTGGGACAGTTCTTCTGCTAACTTGCTGACCGCACTCTAAAAATCTGCCGCCACGGAAAACTTTAGTTGATGGTCCATTGCATCAAGCACCTTAATAGTATCCAAGGT
>DIZU01000158.1:7887-19578 GCA_002429455.1 Methylotenera sp. UBA6020
CCTTAATAGTATCCAAGGTACTGGGAGCATACATATGCTCAGTTTTTTTGATGAATAACATCAATAATTACCGTTATTTTTCTCTAAGCCAATGGCGTATCATGAATTCCACTATAGATTCTTTGTAGATTCCACTGTCAATTTAACTGACTATTGAAGGAGAGAGTTATGCTGGAAATTCGAAAAAGTGACGATCGTGGTCAAGCCAATCATGGCTGGCTAAATTCACAACATTCTTTTTCATTTGCACATTATTACGACCCTAAGCACATGGGTTTCGGGCCATTACGTGTAATCAATGAGGATAAAGTGCGTGGCGGCCAAGGTTTCGGCACACATGGGCATCGTGATATGGAGATTATCTCCTACGTTCTGGACGGTGCTCTTGAACACCTTGATAGCATGAAGAATACCTCAGTACTGCGTTATGGTGATGTGCAACGAATGAGTGCTGGCTCCGGTGTGCAACATAGCGAATATAACCACTCAAAAACCGAAGAGATGCATTTCTTGCAAATTTGGATTGAACCTAACGTGCAAGGCATATCACCCGGTTATGAGGAAAAGCATTTTGACCCAGCGTCCAAGAGCAATCAATTACGGTTGATTGCCTCGGCAGACGGCAAAGACGGATCGGTGTTAATTCATCAGGATGTCTCTATCTATGCCGCCATTCTGGATGGGTCTACCCAGCTGGAGTACGCTTTGGCTGCGGGTAGGGCGGCGTATGTGCAAGTAATCCGAGGTGAAGTTGATGTCAATGGTGTGTTGCTGGCTGGAGGCGATGCCTTGAAGATACAAAACGAAAATTCAATCACGCTGGATAAAGCAAATGGCACAGAACTGCTGTTATTTGATTTGCCCTATGGCGCTTAGTTTTCAACAAAGTAATATCATTTTAAACGCCAAAAAAACAGGCATCATCATTGATGTGATGGTGCCTGTAGTTATTTGTCATATAGTTTTTTTACTTGCCGTGGTTTAAACGCCGTTAATTTTGGCTAAAGTCTAGGTCGGGGTGAGGTGTACAATAGCGGCCATGTCAAATTCCTCTGCCCAACAACTCCTGCACGACATTTTCGGCTATTCATCTTTTCGCGGCGAGCAGCAGGCCATTGTCGAGCACGTAACAGCAGGCGGTGATGCACTGGTGTTGATGCCCACTGGCGGCGGCAAGTCGCTGTGTTATCAGCTTCCGGCATTGTTGCGCGATGGCGTCGGCATTGTGGTGTCACCGCTAATCGCGCTGATGCAAGATCAAGTAGATGCACTGCAACAACTAGGGGTGCAAGCGGCGTTTCTTAATTCCAGTCTGGATGTATCAGAAGCCCGCGAGGTGACGGAGCGACTGATGCGGGGTGGTCTACAGATTCTTTACGTCGCACCTGAGCGTTTGCTGATGGCTAACTTTCTGGCGCTGTTAGAGCAGATAGAGCTTGGCACCGGCATCGCATTGTTTGCCATTGACGAGGCGCATTGCGTATCGCAATGGGGGCATGATTTCCGCCCCGAATATCGCAAGCTCACCGTGTTGCATGAACGCTTCCCGAATGTACCGCGGATTGCCTTGACTGCCACGGCCGACGCGCCGACACGGGCTGAAATTGTAGAGCGTTTAAAGCTGGAAGATGCGCGACAGTTTGTATCTAGTTTTGACCGCCCGAATATCCGCTACCGCGTCACGCAGAAAGATAACGCCCGCCAACAACTGGAGGCGTTTCTTGAGGCCGAGCATCCTAACGATGCTGGCATTGTCTATTGCCTATCGCGCCGTAAAGTGGAAGAAACCGCCGAGTGGCTGAAGTCGCGCGGCTGGGATGCGCAGCCTTACCATGCCGGGCTGGATGCCAGCATCCGCAACGCGAACCAGCGCAGATTCCTGCGCGAGGAGGGCGTCATTATGGTGGCGACTGTGGCGTTTGGCATGGGTATCGACAAACCTAACGTGCGCTTTGTTGCCCACTTAGATCTACCCAAAAGCATGGAAGGCTATTATCAGGAAACCGGCCGGGCCGGCCGCGATGGCCTGCCTGCCAACGCCTGGATGGCCTACGGGCTGGGCGACGTGGTCAGCATGCGCAAGATGCTAGATTCAGGTGACGCTCCGGAAGAGCGCAAGCAAGTCGAACGGCAGAAACTGGATGCGCTGCTGGGCTTTTGCGAATCTACTGCCTGCCGCCACCAAACCCTGCTGCGCTATTTTGGCGAAGAACATTCGGGCAACTGTGACCAGTGCGACAATTGCCTCGAACCTGTTGATACTTGGGATGCCACGCAGCCCAGCCAAATGGCACTCTCCTGCGTTTACCGCACTGGTCAAAGATTCGGCGTCGTCCATCTGATCGACGTGCTACTGGGCAAAGCCACGCCAAAAGTCGAACAATTTCGCCATCAACAACTCAGCACGTTTGGTATCGGCACAGAACTCTCGCAACAGCAATGGAGCAGTGTGTTCCGGCAACTGGTGGCCGGCGGCTTTCTCGAAACCGATATGGAAGCCTTTGGGGGGCTCAAACTCTCAGAAGCCGCCAGACCAGTGCTGCGCGGCGAAAGTGAAGTTTGGCTACGCCGCGATGCTGAAGTAGCCAAACGCAAAGTCAGCAAGGTTGGACGCGGCTCCAGTGCTAAGGAAGTTTACGTTGCCGTTAGCGAAGATCCGTTGTGGTACATTCTTAAAGCCAAACGCACTGAACTTGCTCGTGAGCAGGGTGTCCCGCCTTACCTTATCTTCCACGATAGCACCCTCCTGGAAATTCTCAACCGTCGCCCCACAAGCCTTACCGAGATGGGGCAAATCAGTGGTGTAGGACAAGCCAAGCTCACTCGTTACGGCGATGCATTTTTGCAGGTGCTTGAAGACGCGGCCAACGGGATTGGCTAGGATAAACGCATTAGGGAAGCGAGCCCTTATCGCTCCGCCCCGCACGTTTTTGCATCCTGACCAATCAATTATGTCTAGCGCCGGTTTTCGGTAAGAATCATGGACAATACTCTCAGCGCTTTATTACTGAGTTCGCACACGGTAGATTCCCCTAGAGATTTCTTCTGCCAGTAGTTGCCTGAAGCAGGTAAGTCCAACGGCGCTTTGAATTTTTCTATGTGTGGGGTTTTATTACTGACAATTTTGCGGTCTACGCGTGACAAGCCGATAACAAAAAAGGCCTACAGGGTTTAATCTGTAAGCCTTTAATTTGTTTGGTGCGCCCGAAGAGATTCGAACTCCTGACCCCTTGGTTCGTAGTTAATCTGTTAATCTTAAGTAATTGATTTTTATAAAAATAAAGCCGATCAATTCCCGCTTTATGTACTGTTTCGTACCGTCTGTAGGGGGTAAGTCCCCCAAAAGTCCCCACGCTTTTTGATGCTCGAATTTTTAAAATGATTTGCTGCTTTTGCAAATCATTTTAAAAATTGAGTAGACAAGCAGCGAAGCTGCGCGTCAATGCGGTAATGAATTAACAATACTGTTGCAAAGCCAATGACTTTTTTACATTAAATCAGCTCGATTTTTGATAATCCATGCGCTGACTCTTTGGTGAAGTTGTTCAGCTTGTTTGATGCACTCAATGACTGCTTGATCACTGATTGGGTCACCTTCATAATCACTTACATTACGTTGTTTTCTAAGCGCATCTAATACTATGACGGTAGATTGTTCTAATCCAATCGTTGTTGGTAGTGTTTGAATGGCTGTTTGATGATGACCTGGCTGACTCGTAGAAGTACGATACCCATTGACCCACAAAGCAAGCATTGCACATTGCATAATACATTTGTAAGCAGCATCAAATCTATTTTCAGCGCTTATCTCTGCAATATGCGCATCAGCGAGATTTCGCTTTGCAGCTTCCAACAAGCGTTGCACGGCATCCTGTGAGGGATTGTGTACTTGTAGTTGGTTAATTTTAAGTAGATTGGCTAAGCTCATTTTCTTTGCCTATTATAAACAGCTTAGACTTCGCCAACACTTCTTTAATAAATGAATCGTTGTTTTTTATACGACGATTAAACTCTTCTTCAGAATACACGACGGGATTAATTTCACGTTGTAACACTGATTGGGTAGCATGTAGCGCTTGCACCGCATCAGAGAAGCTTAAGCTACCAATCAGCATAACATCCACATCGCTATGCGTTTGCTGATCGCCGCGTGCAACAGAGCCAAACACAAATGCAAAGTCGATTTTATCTTCTAATCCAATTAAGGCTTTTGCCAAGACATCTGCCAAACCAGATGTCTTGCGTAAAATACTCGCCAACTCATCAAAAATAGGGCAGCTAAGGTTGGCGCTGTAGTGCACCTGATTACCAATTTGTTTTCTTTGCAGTATCCCGCCAGCAGTGAGTTTTGTAAGTTCTTTGTGTAGTGTCCCAGCGGATGTGCCTGTGATCCGTGCGAGCTCACGTACATGGTAACTAGCCTCAGGATTTAGTAGCAATAGCCCTAAAGTGCGTTGTCTGTATTCACCAAAAAGTAAAGAACCTAACATAGTGTTTTCATTATAGCTTCAATTGTAGCTAATAATGAAACGATCGTACTTTAAAGTCAAATATTATTTTGGTGATAATGCACACAATATATCTTTGGAGAAGCTGGCTTTTACATTGAATGGTCAATGACTTAAGAATAGCAAATAATTTAGATGGTTAATGTATCTATGATGTAATCAACCTCTGAAGTTATATATCTTTGAAGTCACCAGGTTGATGAGCTTATTGATGCAAATATCCACTATTGAATGATAATTCAGAAAATTTATAAAGTTCTAATGAATTTTTTTACTTTGTTTGAAAATAAAAGGGTAGGGTATTGATTGAATTTAAAGAGGAAATTTTGCGGTCTACGCGTGACAAGCCGATAACAAAAAAGGCCTACAGGGTTTAATCTGTAAGCCTTTGATTTGTTTGGTGCGCCCGAAGAGATTCGAACTCCTGACCCCTTGGTTCGTAGCCAAGTACTCTATCCAGCTGAGCTACGGGCGCGTCGAGGCGTGCATTATAACTCAGAATTTCTATTTTGCGCACAAGTTTAACTAACAAGATTTAAGTATGTCATATTTCCTGTATTCGCTCTTTTAACTCGTTGGTATTTTAACGCAGTCTGAAATCTACGTAGTTTTTAGAACTTGATTGCTAGTGATGCGGATGGTCAACGCCTATTTCTAGGTCTGTAGCGTCGCCAGCAATGGCCTTAAATTTCACTAACGGCTGGTAGTAGTTGTTTTAATAAGAAATTTTTCGAATATATTGGCTCTTATCGGTTTTTAAGAGAAGTAGCCTTCCCAGAGTCACCCATGAAATTAGGTTGGCTCTGAACTATATAGTTTGTGGTGTTTTAGCTTTGATTGCTTTCATCTTTCAGTAATTCTGCATCAAAGAAATAGCTGATTCTTTTGCGTGGATTTAAGTAATTAAATACATCCGGTGGCAGTTGGTTAGGACGTAAACAGATGCTGATATTGATGTTTGGCTCTTCACGTAAATCTATTATCAACGGTTCATGCCGGTCAGTCAGAGGGTCATGCAGCATAATGAATGGACGTAAAGGTTTATTCGGATTCCCTGCAATCACAATAGCATGAATCCCTGTTGATAATTGTACGATGCTGCCAGGTGGGTAAATGCCCAGTGATTTAATCAGGCGCTTGATGAGTGACTCATCCAATTTTGAACGCTGATTGGCAAACATATGCGCCAAGGCTTCGTATGGTGTCTTAGCGATAGCTGTGTTGTTAGGATTGCATAGATTGTCATATACGTTCACCAAGGCAAGCAGTCTGGCAAGCGGGTCTGTCTGTTCTGTCTTGATGCGCTTGGGGTAACCAGTGCCATCCGCATGTTCATGGTGTTGTAAGATTAATTTTGCAATGCGGTCTGGCAGGCCGGCTTGCTTAGCCATCCGTGCGCCAATCTCACTGTGTTGTTCAAAATATGATCGCTCAGATTTGGTCAGAGGGTCTTTCTTCATTAAAATCTTGTCAGTGATTTCAGCTTTGCCTATGTCATGGAATATTGCCGCCATGCCTAATAGGTGCGCGTCATCTTTAGACATTTCAATTGACTTGGCCATCATCAGTGCGAGTACCGTGACATTGAGTGCGTGTTGGTAATTTTTATCGTCTGAGCGATTGCCATTGAGTGCGTGGATGGCAATGTCACCTTCAGTAAGGGCGGTATCTACCATTTCGTTCACTAGCAACTCGGCTTGTTCGATAGACGTTTTGGGTGCAGTAAGAATATTGCGCGTTGCTTGTCGTGCAATATCACTCGCGATGATGAATTTCTTTTCGTTTTCATCAATCGCATGACGCAGTTGTTTTAAACGTTCGGACTTTGAAATACTTTCCGGACTTTCGCTCTCGGTAAGTGTAGTAGCGCTGGTCAGAGTTTCTATTAATGGTGCCACTGGTGTGGGTAATGGGGCTATCGGTGCGGGTAATGGGTCACAATCACTACGCTTTGGATCATAACGTAGTTTTTTGAGTCCCGTCTTTCTGATTTTAGAAATTTGTTCTTCGTCGCTTACTTTGAAGTTGCTGATGGTGAATGGATGATCCATCCAGCCTAAATCCAGATGAATATATAATCCCACCCGAAGTTGGGCGATATCAATAAAAGTGGGTTGATTCGTTTGCATTTTCCTGATCTTTTTCTTGGTTTTTTTGTAGGTTTTTTTGTTTTTTTACGGCTAACAACTGTGTGAAGTCAGTGACGGTAACCGGTCTGCTATAAAGGTAGCCTTGTGCTTCCTCGCACCCCATGTCCTTTAAGAACTTTGCTTGCGCTGAGGTTTCTACCCCTTCTGCGATGACGCTAAACCCTAAGCTGCGCGCCATTGCGTTAATGGCGTTAGCAATAGCTGCATCATCCAGGTCATAGGGCAGGTCACGTACGAATGATTGATCGATCTTGATTTTATCAAGCGGCAGTCGCTTGAGATTTGAGAGCGACGAATAACCCGTGCCAAAGTCATCAATCGCTAATCGGACACCGAGTTTTTTGATGCGGTCGAATGTATCAATCACATATTCAGTATTTAGCATGACCGTACTTTCGGTAATCTCAAGCTCCAGCATGGTTGGATCGCAATCCGTCTCAATGAGAATGCCATAAACGGTGTCAGCAAAGTTACTCCGCATAATCTGCACGCCAGATACGTTGACCGCAATCCATTGCATAGAACTGCCATCTTTAATCCAGCGCATAGCTTGTAAAGCGGCTTGTCGTAGCACCCATTCGCCTATTTGCACGATCAGCCCGGTTTCTTCGGCAACAGGAATAAATTTGGCCGGTGAAACAATACCTAACTCTGGGTGGTGCCAGCGTATGAGGGCCTCTGCACCAATAATATCGCCAGTAATGAGGGATACCTGCGGCTGGTAATACACTTCAAACTGATTGCGCTCCAAGGCGCGGCGTAGCTGGTTCTCCATGGTGTAACGCTCGACGGCATTTTTGCTGAGGTCATCCGAATAGAAGCAATAATTGTTTTTGCCTTTATTCTTGACCTGATACATTGCAATATCTGCCGCTTTAACCAAGCTATCGACATCGTTGCCGTCTTTGACGAATATTGAAATGCCAATGCTTGCGCCAATAAAAATTTCTTTGCCATCAATAATGAATTCCATCTCCAAGGCATGAATAATCTTTTGTGCAACCAGCGCAGCGTCATCGGCTTTATTGATCATATCCATCATGACCAAAAACTCATCGCCACCCAATCGTGCGACTACATCGCTCTCTCGGATGGATCGGCTGATTCTTCTCGATACTTCATATAGCAATTTATCGCCTACATGGTGCCCAAGGGTGTCGTTAATCGCTTTGAAACGGTCCAAATCAATAAACAGCAGTGCAATTTGATGTTTTTCACGTTCTGCCCGCCGAATGGCATGTTCCAGTAGTTCGTTCAGGAGGCGGCGATTAGGCAGGCCTGTCAGTGGATCATGATTGACCAGTTCGTTTAGTTGGTTTTGAGAACGTTTGATTTCGGTAATGTCAGCAAAAACGCCGACGTAGTTAATCGTCTGACCTTCTTTGTTTTTAACAACGGTAACGGTGAGCCATTCTTGGTAGACCTCACCATTTTTTCTGTGGTTTGAAACTTCCCCGCACCATTTTTCTTCATTTAATAAAGTGCGCCATAAGTCGTGATTCCCTACTTGCAATACTTTTGGGGTAAAGCCAAAAACATCCTCTTCAGTAAAGCCGGTGATTTCAGTAAACCCTTTGTTAATCGCAATAATGCGGGCATTATCGTCAATAATCATAATGCCTTCAGAGGCGCTGTCGAATGCAATTTTGGCTTGGTGTAGACGTTTACCAGCGTTTTCCCTTTGGATGGCGACACCAAATGACCTGCCTATTGCCATTAATGAACCTAGCTCTTGAGGTGTGGTTTTATCCAAACCCTGACAACGTTCAATAATGATGTTGCCCCACCATTCTTTGTCCGAAAAAATAGGAATGATGACAATCGATTGTGTACCATATTGTTTGAGGATTTTACGTTCAGCACCAGGTAGGTCACTGAGGTCACCAAAAACAGGGTTACCTTGTTGCAGGATGTCTTTCCAGCGGTTTAATCCATACTCACTAAAATCGATAGTTTCAAGCTCATCACCAAGGGTGATGAGCCCTGGAGCTGTCCATTTGTATAGTATTGTTGAACAAACAGAACGGCTGTCATTGGTCGTCTCGGCATTTTTAAAAATAGCGGCGCGACTGAAACGTGAGGCAAGGCATAATTGCTCTAGTACCTTCGACGCGACAGATTGCCAAGACTCCGAAGAGTGCAGCAGCCAGTCGCAAGAAATAAGCGCATCAAGTATGGCGCTACGATCACGCAAATGACTTTCGGCCATTTTTCGCTCGGTAATATTGCGGCCAAGAGTCACCAAGCCTTGGCGGCTACCATCATCATTAAATAGCGGTACTTTAATGACATCCAATACCATTTCACCGCCGTGAGGAAGCGGAATGATTTCTTCATTTCTAATTAGATTGCCTGCATTCCATGCGCGTTCGTCAGTTATTTTTGAATGACGAAAGGTTTCTTTGAAGATGGGATCTGATAGGTTGGCGAGCTCAATGTCCGTTTTATTTTGATAACTTTGTGCATTGAGCTGAAACAACTCCAGGCCGCTGCTATTAGCCTCTAACCAACGATTTTTTTCATCTTTGAAGCAGATAAAATCAGGGCTGGCATCTATTAGGTTGCGCAGTAATTTTTCGGTATGCCTTAATTGTAATTCGGTGGCAACTCGGTCTGTAATGTCGTGCATGTGGAGCACGTAGCCGGATTTTTTGTCTTCCAGACGCTGATGGCTGGAAGTGAACACCTTTAATGTGCGAAGCTCATTTTCTGATGCATGTTGCAACACAAAGTCTAAATTAGAATTTTTTAATTCAGCAACGATACGCTTATGTACGGCTTTAGGTAGTTGCCCGATCCCAGAAGCCACGAGATCGGCATCTAGGTTAAAAATCTCATGGGCGAAAGGATTGGCATAGTTAACCTTGCATTTGGAATCTGTAGCGATAATTGCAACGCCTTGCAATGAATTTAGCAAACGTCTAGAGAGCATGAGCTCTTTTGCTATTGATTCACTCAGATTGCCTTCGCAGGCTGTAGCGGACTGATGTGGTTCCAAATTTTTTGAGTTTTTCACTTGCATAAGCATCTCTGAAAAAACAGCGCCAATTTAACCTGAAAGTGGAATGGATAACCCCACACCATAAATATAAATAAACCCCTAACCAGTTGTTATCGACCGCAATCGGTAAAACTTTAAGTATAAAACTTCCCTATCCTCACTATAATAATAGTAGCTAACCTAAGTAATGTGATTTGCTAATTTTACAACAGAGTTTTTAGACGGCATCTTCGTGATGCACATAATCTTGTATGTGGAGAATGATAACCCAAGTATTGAAGTTCAGTATTGACTAAGGGGCTAAATTAGGAGGAGATGAATGGTGAGTTTTAGTAGCTCAATTCAGGATAGCCATAGCACCTATAGTGGAGATCAACATAATCTCTATCCGACCTTGATAAATAGGTCGGTTAGGAGGATTTACGTCTGAAGTAATAGATATTGCCAGGTTAGGTTAGATACGCACACATAAGTCCTGTCTTAGACTTATGTGTAACACCCACTGGGAAAATATAGTATCTAACTGATTGATTTAGAAGAAGTTCTATTAAAACAACGACTTCTTCTATTATGGCGGAGAGCGAGGGATTCGAACCCTCGATACAGATTTAAGCCCGTATGCTTCCTTAGCAGGGAAGTGCCTTCGACCACTCGGCCAGCTCTCCGTTTATTACGATTACGCTTTAACTAGCGCTTTGCTAATTAGGGCGCGATATTACTTGATTCGCGCCCAAAAATCAATCATAAAACAATGACTAAATATTGGGAAGCGGCTTACGCCTCTTCTAATTCAAAAGCTTTGTGCAAAACACGTACCGCAAGCTCTAAATATTTTTCATCAATCACCACTGCGATTTTTATTTCTGATGTAGAAATCATTTGAATGTTGATGCCTTCTTCGGCGAGCGTACGGAACATTTTACTGGCAATGCCCACATGTGAACGCATGCCAACACCAACGACAGAAACTTTGGCAATTTTGTCATCGCCGCTAATTTCACGTGCGCCAATATGGCCTTGTACTTTGTCACGTAAAATATTCAAGGCTTTATTCAGTTCATTTTTATGCACGGTAAAAGTGAAATCGGTCGTGCCATCTGCGCCCACGTTTTGAATGATCATATCAACGTCAATATTGGCGTCGGCTACCGGGCCTAAGATTTGATAAGCGATACCTGGCTTATCGGGTACGCCCAATACAGTCACTTTGGCTTCATCACGGTTAAACGCAATGCCTGAAATAATCGGCTCTTCCATATTGGTTTCCTTACCATCTTCTTCAAATGTAATGAGTGTGCCGTCGCCTTCTTCTTCAAAGCTAGAGAGCACACGTAGTTTAACTTTATATTTGCCGGCAAATTCAACCGAGCGTATTTGCAGTACTTTTGAGCCTTGGGAAGCGAGTTCAAGCATCTCTTCAAACGTGATTGATTTTAAACGGCGTGCTTCAGGCACCATCCGCGGGTCGGTAGTATAAACACCGTCAACGTCGGTGTAGATTTGGCACTCGTCCGCATTGAGTGCAGCAGCGAGTGCTACGCCAGTGGTATCAGAGCCACCGCGGCCAAGCGTGGTGATATTGCCGTCGATATCTACCCCTTGAAACCCTGCGACCACGCACACATAACCTGCATCCAAATCGGCTTTAAGGTTGTGTTGATCTATATTAAGGATGCGTGCTTTGGTATGGGCATCATCGGTTAAAATTTTAACTTGCGCCCCTGTGTAGCTTTTAGCTTTGATGCCAAGTTCAATTAACGCGAGCGCGGTCATGCCTATAGTCACTTGCTCGCCAGTCGAGACTATCATATCTAGTTCGCGCGGGTCCGGCTCCGCCATCAGTTCCTTGGCCAGCCCGAGCAGTCTGTTGGTTTCACCAGACATGGCAGATACCACCACCACAATTTGATGCCCCATGGCTTTATAGCGAGCTACTCGGCGCGCTACATTGCGGATACGCTCTGGGTTAGCGACTGAAGTGCCGCCATATTTTTGTACAATGAGTGCCATTTTTGACTCTTTTTAATTACTT
>DIZU01000185.1:0-11385 GCA_002429455.1 Methylotenera sp. UBA6020
GCTTCTTGCAGGCCCATTTGTGCCAAATAATGGCTAAAATCACTTTTAACCGCCAGCGTGGCAGAAGTGAATATCCATGCCCGTGGTTGCGCATTGAGCTGTTTGCCAAAACCTTCCGCCACACTCAATGGCGTAGCGTGCAACTGTACTGAATGGGTGAAAACTTCGACCCAGCGTACCAGATTATTATTTTCGGCCGACTGCCAGCGGCTAAATAAATCATATAAAGCTTCGCTGCGCTGCCAATATTTTTCCAGTATGGGGTCGCGTGCCGCCTGGGTTTCCAGCACGGCAGCCAAGGCTTTTAATTGACTCTGCATGTGCTCAAATGCGGCTTCAAAACCTTTGAGCACCAAGGCTTTTTGCACAGGTAAACGCGAGCCTTCATAGGCAAATACCAGCCTAAAATCTTTTGCCGCTTTTTCTAAAGTTGGAATCGCTTTGGCTAACGCCAAGCAATCTTTAGCCAGCGTTAAATGCGCTGCCGTGCAATCATGCGCCAGTTCTATCAACTGGCTAGTAGACACATCCTCACCAAAGAACAGTCCCGCCACATCGGGCAGTTGATGTGCCTCATCGAAGATCACGGTATTAGCACTAGGCAAAAGCTCGGCCACACCTTCGTCGCGCAACATGACATCGGCAAAAAACAGATGGTGATTTACCACTACCACATCAGCGGCTAGGGCTTGCTTACGCGCCTCCATGACAAAGCAATCTTTATAAAAACTGCAATCTGAACCCAAACAGCTTTCACGGGTAGAAGTCACACTCGCCCAAATCATGGCGTTTTCCGGTACGGAATTGAGCTCGCTCTTGTCGCCAGTTTTGCTGTTTTCGGCGAAATTTTTAATCACATGTATATACTTTGCATCTTCACGTGAAGCAAAGCGCCCTTCATTTTCAGCCCGCTCGAGATGATGATGACACACGTAATTGGCGCGGCCTTTTAACATGGCAACCGTCACCGGCACTTTTAAGGCATCGCGCACATTGGGTAAATCGCGGCTAAATAATTGGTCTTGCAGGTTTTTGGTTCCGGTAGAAATAATCACCTTGCCGCCCGTTAACAGCGCCGGGACTAAATAGGCAAACGTTTTGCCTGTACCCGTACCCGCTTCAGCGACTAGCTGGGTGTTGTTTTCAATGGCATCAGCAATCGCCAACGCCATTTCCAGTTGCTGGCTACGCTCGCTGTAACCTTCAATATGCGTTGCTAAAATGCCGTTTTTTTCAAAAACTTGACGAATTGTATGTTCACTCATAAGCGTCAGATTATCCCACGACTTGGTAAGTTGTATGTTGGCAAGTTGCATGTAATTAGTGCTGACAAGCACTCAATTTGCATCCGTCATCACCTGATTTTTTATAGAATTTTTCTAAGCGTTTTGCATTTTCCAGTTAATTTCTTATAATCGGCCTGTGATTAAATTTAAAACGCGTTATTTTTTGTGTATTTTGCTGGCTTTATCTAGCGCATCATGCGCTGCAGTTGAGCCTGCATCGGCCAATACAGAGGCGCAAGCTGACATTCTAAGCCAAGCCACTCAGTATGAGAATGAAGGCAACTGGTCCGTCCGCGCCCGTGAAGTGCTGGTAAACGCACTTAGCCTGACGGGGGTTCGCTATCAATATGGTGGAAATACCCCGGAGACTGGTTTTGATTGCAGTGGTTTTGTGCGCTATGTATTTAAGCAAGCCACTAGTTTAACTTTACCGCACAGCGCACTCGCCATTAGTCAGTTGGGCAAAACGATTCCTAAGAATGAATTACAACCCGGTGATTTAGTCTTTTTTAATACCCTAAAAACCACGTTTTCTCATGTTGGCATTTACTTGGGCAATAATCGCTTTATCCATTCACCCAGCAGCGGTGGTCAAGTGCGTGTGGAAAGCATGCAAGATAGCTATTGGGCAAAGCATTTTAATGGTGCGCAACGCATGGAGCAGAAACAAGAGTGATCAAAAAAGCGGCTTGAAGCCGCTTTTTATTGATATGATCCCAGCATCAGAAAAGAAGCCAGACTATGCAGCCTAAGGCTTGCCACTTAGCCGTGAAATTTGGCTAAGTCACCTGGTTTACGCAGCATTTTATCCACTTCACCTAAATGTAACTCCTCTAGATAAATCATCTCGCGTGCATACTCTTCAAGCATGACAGAGTCGCCTTCTACCAATTTAAACAAAGTTTTGTAAGCATTCAGCGCTGCTGTTTCGTGCGCTAATGATTCACGCAAAATGTCGCCTATATCGTGATTGTGTGTTTCCAGTAATGGGCCGATTGATAAAGAGGGATGCCCACCTAAATGGGTAATGATCTCACCGGCTTTATTGGCATGGTCTAGCGATTCCGTGGCTTGCCCACGTAACCAAGACACGATGGGAATACGGTTGTACCCAAACACCATCAATGAATAATGTGTGTACCTGACTACGCCCGCCAATTCAAACTCTAAAATTGTGTTAAGTGCATTTACTACCGGGCTATTCATGTCATGATCTGCAGCCATTTTATGCTCCTTTTTAGTAAGTGTGCATTGAGCACTTTTAGCTCAATGCACAAGAGTGTAATCCAAACATAAAGTCTTTGCAGTAACGCAAATAGTGCGCATGGTAAATAACAAGTGTTTACGCAGATTACCTGTCACTATGGCCTAAATCACGGGCAGGATCGATATGATCGCGCACTAACTGTTTCACCTCTTTAGCCTCGGGAAAGCGACCAGCGTCTTTACGCGAAAAAATCAGTTGTTGATCGACGGTAATTTCAAAAACACCGTTGCTACCTGGTTTCAAGGCAACACTCGCTAAATCGGCTTCAAAGGTTGTGAGCAATTCCTGCGCTAACCATGCCGCCCGCAAAAGCCAACGACATTGCATGCAATAAGTAATTTCAATAGTGTGCTTACTCAATTTGGATGTCCTTACTGTTATACTTTTTGTTATAGGTTGAAGAGAATATAATGAAGCTGCAATGAATATAATTAGTTCAAGCTTGAAACTATTAAGTCTAATTCTGTCTTAGACTTATCAAATTACCTTTAATTGGGAATAATACATGCAAGACAAAAATAAATATCACCGTTTTACGAAACTAGGCCTTGTTAGTTCTGGTTTAGTACTGGGTCTGATGTTGAGTTTAACTTATTCTGCTGTGGCTGAAAAAATGGTCAAGCCGCAATTGCCGCTTGACGACTTGCGTGCATTTGCAGAAGTGTTTGGCAAAATAAAAAGTGATTATGTTGAACCAGTTGAAGATAAAAAACTGATTTCTGAAGCCATCAGCGGCATGCTGACCGGCCTCGATCCTCATTCCACCTACATGGATGTAGATGCTTTCAAAGATATGCAGGCAGCGACGCAAGGTGAGTTTGGTGGACTAGGCATTGAAGTCGGTATGGAAGATGGCCTGGTAAAAGTAGTCTCGCCGATTGAAGATTCTCCCGCTTACAAAGCCGGGATAAAAAGTGGCGATCTAATCGTTAAATTGGATGACACTCCTGTTAAAGGCATGAACTTGAACGACGCCGTGAAACGCATGCGTGGCAAGCCCGATACACCAATCGTGTTAACGGTGTTCCGTAAAAGTGAAACTAAACCGCTCAAATTTACGCTCGTACGCGCAATCATCAAAAATAAAAGTGTGAAATACAAATTAACTGAGCCAGGTTACGCTTACGCACGTGTTACGCAGTTCCAGGAACACACGGGTGAAGACCTTGCCAAGGCCATTAAAGCGATGCACGATGAAAACAAAGGCCCTTTCAAAGGCTTTATTCTAGATCTTCGTAATGACCCAGGCGGCTTACTTAATGGTGCGGTTGGGGTAGCTGCGGCCTTTTTACCAAAAGATACATTGGTCGTGTATACAGAAGGTCGTGCACCAGATTCTAAAATGCAACTGACCGTTAGCCCGGAAAATTATGCACGCGGCGGAGCAGCCAACGATTACATCCGTGATTTACCTGAAGATTTGAAAACGGTACCGATGGCCGTGCTGATCAACAGTGGCTCAGCATCTGCCTCTGAAATCGTGGCTGGTGCATTACAAGACCACAAACGCGCAACGCTTTTAGGTACGCAAAGCTTTGGTAAAGGTTCTGTGCAAACAATCATGCCAATGAATAACGGCGCGGCCATTAAATTAACGACCGCACGTTACTTCACGCCAAAAGGCCGCTCAATTCAGGCCAAAGGCATTGTGCCAGACTACATTATTGAAGATGGTACTGATCAATCCGGCAACATTCACGAAGCCGATTTAACCCGTCATTTAGCCAACCCTAAGGACCCTCAAGCAGGCGTGCCAATTAATCCTGAAACTGCAAGTCCGGCTAAAGAAAAAGCGAACGAGAAGAAATTTGCCGAGCCGACTGCACCTATTGAACCTGCCAGTAAAGATGATATTCAATTTACACAGGCCATGAATTTCCTTAAAGGCAAGCCGGTGATTCAGTCTGAGCCACCAAAAGTAGAAGCCGCTAAAACAAATTAGTGCTTAGTCTATTCGCGCTTAGATACTAAACCTATCTTATCCACCTTGACATTAAGGTGGATTTTTTATGTCTGAGAGTTAAATTAACCGTATCAGTAAATCATGACTTTATATAACAAGCTTGCGCTTAGGTCACAACGCAAGGTTTATAATAGCGTTATGTCTTTATCTATAAAAGAATTAATCGTAGAAGCAGACCGCTGTGTGGCTTGCGGCCTGTGCCTACCGCACTGCCCTACTTACAGAAAAACCGGGTCTGAAGCGGATTCTCCGCGTGGCCGCATTCAACTAATGCGCGCCGTGGCACAGGATATATTGCCCAACAATGCCCGCTTTAAAGAACATATAGACTTATGTTTAAGTTGCCGCAGCTGTGAGTCGGCCTGCCCCAATAGCGTCAATTATAGTGCCTTGGTTGATACTTCCCGTGCACTATTTATTCAGAAGAAAAGCCTCTGGCGCAGCATTGCAAAGCCGTTTATACGCCATCGTTATCTGGCGTATGCCTTAACCTGGCCGCTTTGGCTGGCACAACAACTCAAGCTTGACGGCTTGCTAAAACGCTTAATCCCTGCAGCAAATCTGTTACCTGCAATTGAGAAGCCGGTTATATGGAACGCCATGTATCCAGCGACCGCTGATAAGAAAGGCGCTGTCAGTTTATTTTTAGGCTGTACTGGCAGTGCACTTGATAGCCAAACACTGAAAGCCAGTATTTATGTTTTAAACAAGCTTGGTGTTGATGTGCATGTTCCATCACAGCAAACGTGCTGCGGCAGCATTGCCAGACAAATGGGCGATACGAATGAAGCCACAAAATTAGTCAAGTTAAATCAGTCCAGCTTTGACCAGAGCATGCCTATACTTACCACCGCAAGTGGCTGTGGCGCCGGCTTAAAGGACTACTTACCCGAGCACAACATACAAGACATCAGCGCATTTCTGATGTCCTGCGACTGGTCTAATACCAGCATTGATACACTAAACGAACGTATTTACGTACAAGACCCATGCACCTTGCGTAACGTTCAGCAGAGCCACCAAGCGGTTTACAGTTTACTTAAAAAAATCCCAGCGGCAGACGTTCAGGCACTCGCCGGTAATGGCCAATGTTGCGGTGGCGCAGGCACTTATATGCTGACGCAAAACAACATGGCCAGCAACTTGCGTAATGATAAATTAAGTGCAATTAAAGCCAATAATGTGGCCATACTTGCCATCTCCAACATTGGTTGTAGCTTACATATTGCCAATGGCTTACGTGAGCAAAATTTAATCGTCTCAGTAGTACATCCTATACAAATAATAGCCAAACAAATGGGCTTTGGCGTGTGAATAACCAGCATCTCCGCATGAATATTAAGTGCTAAAACACTTTATCCTGTGTGAAAGCCAAATGCTGGCTTAAGAAAGTAATTTAAGCGTAAAATATGCCTATGCCAAGTAGATTTAATTTAGATAAGATGATTGTTGAGTTCGACACGGGGTTACGCACCTTGCTTGCAAAACCACGCAGTCTGCGCGCGCACCCGGATATTGACATTCCAGACACCAATCTTAGCGAGGCAGAAAAAAAACATGCTAGCGCACTGATGCGCGTGAATCATACAGGCGAAGTATGCGCGCAAGCTTTGTATAGTGGCCAAGCACTCACCGCCCATCATGCCGAAACAACCGCAGCATTAAAACAGGCGGCCCTTGAAGAAACAGAGCATTTGGCCTGGTGCGAAACACGCATTGGGCAACTTGGCGGCCGCACTAGCCTGCTTAACCCTTTTTTTTACGCAGGCTCATTCACCATGGGCGTGGTTGCTGGGGTTCTGGGCGACAAATGGAACTTGGGCTTTTTGGCAGAAACTGAAAAACAGGTAGCAGCACACTTGGCTGGCCATCTTGATCAATTGCCAGTAGCCGACCAAAAAACACGTAAAATTGTTGAACAAATGCAGTTAGACGAGGCCAATCATGCCAATCTAGCGATGCAACACGGCGCAGCAGAACTACCGGCACCGGCAAAATTTTTCATGAAAAAAATGTCGAAATTAATGACAACTTCTGCGTACTATTTATAATGATTCCTGTACTTTTAGATTACTTACAGTGAAATTACTTTGGCTTTGAAATTATTTTTACTTTGAGATTATCGAACCATGCAAAAATTTAGTGATGTATTACAAACCCTTGATGATGCGTCCAATGTGCAGCGTATTGAGCTTTATAATAACGATGGCAGCCCGGCTGGCGTCATTGAAAACAAACCTGGCAGCCAAGGCTCAGTGAAGGTGTACTACCACTTATGGCGCATGTACGGTAACATTTCATTGGATGCAGCGGTAGAAGGTTTAAGTCTATATGCAGAACACACGGAAGACGCGGAAAATTGCCCGGGCAAACATCCGAATGTTGATAGATTATTAAATATTCTGGAAGACGAACAGCCGCTCACGGTAAAGGTAACGGAGAATAAAGCTTAATTTTTTGTAGCCCAGCACTAGAAAAAATTAATGCTGATCACTAGCCACCTTAACTTTAGTTACTCAATTCTTTGAGTAACTAAAGTTTTTTGTAGCCTGGAGACGGATGGATGATAAATTAGTTCAAGCAAATGTCCGACCGCATCTAAGCAGTAAAAGCCACGTGAGCCATCACGGTGCGTTTTCGGTGCTTCAGTAATTTTCACACCGTTTTTCACAAAATAATCGTACCAGTGATCCACATCTTCAGCGCTGTTCAGCACAAAGCCAATGTGATCAAGCCGTTGCTGTGCTTGCGGATCATAATCAACCCGATGCAAGGCAAACACATCACCTTGGTTGGTTAAATACACATTATCAGCATCGGGCTGCCATTCAATCTGCATGCCCATAACATCAACATAAAACTTCACACAGACTTCTAGCTCTTTTACAAACAAAGCAAGATGGCGTATGCCGAGCATGCCGGCCGGTTTATGCATCTGCCTACTGAATTCCACCTGAACCTGTCTCGCCACATTGAATCTCACCGCTCTTAATCTCAAAGTCGTGAGTAATTTCACAGGCTTTACTCAGCATGATGGAGGCTGAACAGTACTTTTCTGCCGATAACTTTACTGCGCGCTCTACTTGAAGCGCGTTCAAGCCTGTGCCAGTAATCACAAAATGCACATGGATTTTAGTAAATACTTTGGGTATTTCATCAGCACGGATCGCATCAATTTCCGCGATACAATCCACAATCGGTTGCCGGGCTTTTTTGAGGATTGTAACTACGTCAAACGAGGTACAAGCGCCCATACCAATCAGCAACATTTCCATTGGTCGCATACCGATATTACGACCGCCATTTTCAAGCGCGCCATCCAGCACAACAGCATGACCAGTTTCCGATTCACCGACGAAACTGACACCGTCAATCCATTTAATGCTTACTTTCATATGGTTATCTCTCAGCTTATAAGCGGCACGACCCCGTGCCGCTTGCATTTCCGCGACGAGTCGTCGCTCCTATTTCACATCCAGCAATTCAACATCAAAGATCAAATTAGCATTAGGAGGAATCGCGCCACCTGCGCCACGTGCACCATAGCCCATTTCTGAAGGGATAATCAGCGTACGTTTGCCGCCAATTTTCATGCCTTGCACGCCTTCATCCCAACCTTGAATGACTTGACCGCCACCTAAAAAGAAATTGAATGGCTGATTACGGTCTAAACTGCTATCAAATTTTTTGCCTTTGTTACCCTCGGCAGCAGGGTCAAATAACCAACCGGTATAATGCACGGTTACGTTGAAACCCGCTTCCGCTTCGCGGCCGGTGCCAACTTGGGTGTCAATTTTCTGTAGTTCTGTAATATTAGCGCTTTGTGTCATTGCTGGTTTTTCCTGTTTTGATGATGTTGACTGTGCATTGCAACCCGCCGCGGCAAAACAGGCAAGTAACAAAGTAATTGTTAGGGTATTGTTGTGTTTCATAAATTGTCCACGTCTTTGATATAAATCTTAAGCTTAATGATAAATCACCGATATGATACTAGAAATCATCCTTAGTTCAGTATTGTAAATGCTGGCACATTATTGTGCATAGACCCACTCTAAAAGGGCATCTTGTGCTGGCTTGGTCAGTGCCGCTTTTGCATGATTCACCATAAAAACCACCACATAGCGTTGACCATGCTGCCCCAGCACGTAGCCCGCTAAAGTAAATACCCCATTGATAGTACCGGTTTTTAAGTGTACTCGGCCCTGCAACTGGCTGCCATTCATGCGTTTTAACAATGTGCCATCTACCGCCAATATAGGGAGTGAACTCATTAACTCCGGCATCACTGGGCTGTAGTAAGCACTTACCAACAACTCACCCATATGCTGAGCACTTAACCGCTCTATGCGCGACAACCCTGAGCCGTTGTCAATCACCAACTCATTAAAATTAAGCCCGAGTGAATTAAGCCAATGGTTCACGGCCAATGCACCGTTAGCTTCCGTGGCTGGTGCGCCCATTTTTTCCGCGGCAATGGTCAACAGTAACTGCCGCGCCATCAGGTTATTACTCCACTTATTAATATCAACCAGAATTTGCGCCAGCGTTTTTGAATCTTGCTGCATGAGTTTAATGGCGTTACTCGGTACATTTTGCGTGCGCAGCTTGCCAGTAAAACTTCCACCTAACTCAAGCCATAACTTACGGAACAGATGCAGGGTGTAGTTATTTTCGTCTATCGCCAATAACTCCAGGTACTTTTCGCTACAGTTTGGCGCATACACACCACTAAAGGTGACCGTCGCTGTATCACCTGTTTGCTTTACATCATAACTAAGTGTATTACGCCAATTAGCGCAATCGGCCTTAGCAATTTTAAGTAAATTATTCACCTTAACTTCAGGTAAGTTTGGCTCGGGCGTAATGTTCACATGACTTGCATCTGAATCAAAACGAAAACTGATTGCTTTCAAGTTGATTGCCAGCGCACTCGGCGCGGCATTGTAGGCGCGCGCCGCATCTCCATCAAAGCTGTCTAAGGATTGCTTTGTAGCAGAAAAATAACTGTTATCAACAATTAAATCGCCTTTAATCTCCTGAATACCAAGTTGACGCAGGCTATTCAGTAACCGCCAAAAATCCACCGTCATCAGATTCGGGTCGCCAAAACCTTTCAAGTACAAGTTGCCATCCAACACGCCGTTATGCAGGCTACCATCTGTATATACTTCAGTTTTCCATCTATAGCCTGGTCCCAGCAACGCGAGGCCTGCATAGCTGGTGAGCAGCTTCATGGTGCTCGCCGGGTTAAGCGGAATAGTTGATTGATGCGCCAATAGTGGCGGATTGAGTTGCGCCGGTTGTGCTGTCAAGGCCTGCACGTACACCGATACACTATCTGCAGGCAACCCTACTCGTTGCAGGGCAGCGCTAACCGTACCTGGTAATGTTGTGCCTAGTAGCTCTGTCTTTGGCAACTCGGCATGCGCTAACGGATGCGCGCATAGACATAATATAAGTAATAATTTTTGCATCATTTAATCAAATACCTTACATGCTCGCTCGCAAAGCGTTCATGGTTGCGCTCAACATAAAATCTATCTCAGCCTCAGTAATGGTATAAGGCGGCATAAAATACACCGTGTTGCCGATCGGGCGCAGTAATAAGCCTTGCTGCAACGCCTGGCTATAGCACCCTCTGGAAAACTGTGGATTATTTGTCTTGACGTCAAATGCCAAAATCATGCCTTGATGCCGTAGATGCTCAATTGGAAAGGCAGTGAGCGCTTGCATTGTCTCATTCAGATAGCAGGCTTTTTCCTTATTTTTCTCGAGAATATTATCTGATTCAAAAATCGCCAAGGTCGCCAATGCCGCACTACAGGCCAGCGGATTACCGGTGTAGCTATGACTATGCAGAAAACCTTTTGCCGTACTATCGTCATAAAAAGCTTGATAGACAGTATCCGTGGTCAGCACCGCCGATAGTGGTAAATATCCGCCAGTGATACCTTTAGACAGGCAAATAAAGTCGGCCGTTACGGCTGCCTGCTCACAAGCAAACATCGTCCCTGTGCGACCAAATCCCACGGCAATTTCATCGGCGATGAGATGTACATCATATTGACTGCAGATCTGCCGGGCACGTTTAAGATAGGCCGGGTGATACATAGCCATACCTGCCGCGCATTGAATCAATGGCTCAATAATGAATGCGGCTAACTCAGCATGATGTTCACGCACATACTGCTCTAGCTGGTCAGCACAACGCAAGGCAAAAGCCTCTGCACTCTCACCGTTTTCGGCCAATCTGAAATCGGGGCTAGGCATCTGCGCCGACTGCATTAATAGTGGCGCATAGGTATCCTTAAAAATCGCCACATCAGTCACAGCAAGCGCGCCTAATGTTTCACCGTGGTAACTATTTTGCAGACTAATAAATTTGGTTTTATTGGTTTTGCCAGTTTGGGCTGAACAGTTGTGCCAGTAATGGAAACTCATTTTCAGCGCGATTTCAGTGGCACTTGCGCCGTCACTGGCATAAAACGCATGGCCTAAACCGGTAAGTTGCGCCAGTTTTTCTGACAACTCAATCACTGGCTGATGGGTAAAACCGGCCAACATCACATGCTCTAGCGTATCAAGCTGCAGTTTAATCGCGTCTTTAATGTGTGGGTTGTTATGCCCAAACAAGTTCACCCACCACGAACTCACCGCATCCAAATAGCGTTTTCCCTCAGCATCATAAAGCCATACCCCTTCACCTTTGTGAATGGGTATCAGCGGGTACGATTCATGCTGCTTCATCTGCGTGCATGGGTGCCACACAGCTTGGAGGCTACGGTCGAGCAAGGTTTGATTGGTCATAGCTAATTCTAAAAATACAATTATTCAAATAAGAACTTTACACGTATGGTTATAACGTAATT
>DIZU01000185.1:11544-12467 GCA_002429455.1 Methylotenera sp. UBA6020
CTTTACACGTATAGTTATAACGTAATTCGCCAGTTTATCAAATGTATAAATGGCCATATAACCCCATAATTACTTGGTAGGCTAAACATAGCCCCTACCTTATGCCACAGTCAGCAAAACCGGCATTATGTTGTTTTATTCAAAAGAAAACGGGTTAATAAAACCACAATAGTTTGATTACATTTATTCTTTGTTGACAGCATTCTAAAAGACATCCATTCTACACATTCTAAAAAATACAGAATTTTATATAAGCGAGTTAGTAATGCGGCATTATTGGTTAGCTAGTCTTTTATTCATTAATGCGGCATTTCTATCTGCATGCGTGCCAGTTATTACTACGGCTGCTGGCGTAGGTGGCTCTGCGGCAATCACTCATTCCTTGAACAGCATGACTTATCGCACTTTTACAGCACCGGCGGTCAAGGTTAGGGTTGCTACAATCAACGCCTTGGATCGAATGAAAATCAAAGTAATCTCAGATAGTATGCAAAGTAACAGTAACATTAGATTAGTTACCGCAAAGACCAACGAGCGCATGATAGAAATACAGATTGAGCCAATTAGCCCCAATACCACACGAATGAGCGTCACAGCAAAGAGCTCAGTATTCTTTTACGATAGTGCCACTGCGGAAGAAATCCTTCTGCAAACAAAAAAATCTCTAGGGTAAGTGTTCACCAACCAAAGAGTTCAGGGCGCCGGGTTCATCATGGTTAAATGCAAACCTTCAATCTCTTGCATAACTTCTGGTGACAATTTGGTCTGCCAAGCATCAATATTCTCTTTTAATTGCGCCATACTAGTCGCACCAATAATGGTGCTGGTAACAAACCAGCGGTGGTAGGCGAACGAAAGTGCCATTTGAGTTGGCGTCATGCCGTGTTGACGGGCAAGTTTGGCATAAGCAGCACTGGCTGGAA
>DIZU01000185.1:12570-16015 GCA_002429455.1 Methylotenera sp. UBA6020
CATAAGCAGCACTGGCTGGAAACACGTTCGGTTTTTTATAGCGTTGTGCATAGCCTAAAAATTGAGTCACCCGGCCTTTAGCAGCGGGGTCATCAATATACTTCCCCGTTAAATGTCCAAAGGCGAGTGGAGAGTAAGCCAGCAGGCCAACATTTTCACGGTATAGCACTTCCGACATACCAAATTCCATACCACGGTTGATCAGGTTGTAGCAGTTTTGCACGCTGGCGATACGCGGCAAGTTGTATTCTTTGGCAATGCGTAAAAACTCCATCACACCCCAAGGCTGCTCGTTAGAAAGGCCAATGTGACGAACTTTTCCCTCAGTAATAAGTTCAGCCAGCGTTTCAAGCTGATTTTGAATAGATACCCAGGCTTTTTCCTCACCTTGCTGATAAATGCCAGACTCAAATTCATTGGCAGGGTCAAACAGATATTGGCCAAACATCGGCACATTGCGCTCTGGCCAATGTAATTGATAAACATCAATGTAGTCGGTTTGCAATCGTTTAAGTGAGTCTTCAATCGCAGCACGAATATTGGCGCGGTCGAGCGATGGTGGACCGCCACGTATCCAGTGCATACCGCGACGTGGCCCTGCCACTTTGCCACCCAGGATAATTTTATCGCGCGGTTGTTTTTTTAGCCAATTACCGACGATAGTTTCGGTACGGGTGCAGGTTTCCGCCCTAGGTGGAACCGGGTACATTTCTGCGGTATCAATAAAGTTAATGCCTTGCCCCATGGCATAATCGAGTTGTTGGTGTGCTTCAGGCTCTGTATTCTGGTCGCCATAAGTCATGGTGCCTAAACAAATGGCAGAGACTTTGAGGTCGGTATTACCTAGCTGACGATATTGCATCATTTAACCTAGTATTTTTAATGAAAGACTTGCTGGGCGGAGATAATACTAATTTGCGTGTCATTCGCCGTCATCAGCAAATCCCAGCCTGCTTCTCGCGTTGCGAGCTGCATCATATTGGTTACTGCATGCACAAGCTCGTTACTTAAAGCCATTTTAACCGATTGGCCATTTTTGCACTGCAGCTCTAAATGTGGCTGTTGGTTTTCAATTGACACAATCATGCATTGCACGGCCAACATCGGTTCTTCTGTACGTGTTTGGCGGTCTGCAACATAGACGGACTTGAAGTCCATATTTTCTAGCGACTGTTGCTCGGCCACTTCACGCGCAAAATTTTCAATCGCTTGAACTTTATTGGCTGACACCGCCATTGTAGGCATTGCTAATGGCGTTACAGTCGGCAAAAGACTGTTATTCGAGCTTTGTAGCAAGCTCCACATTAGCTTGCAAATACGCCGTGTAATCCACACGGCAATTTCAGTTTTGTCAGCTAAGCCTAATTTCAGTAATAGCCTATCTTCCTGGTCATTGAAACCAAGGTTAATTTGTTCAATCGCGGATTCATTTTGTGTCATTTGCATGCTTTAAATATTAAAACTGTTTATAGCATAAGGTTTTTATGCCTTTTATTCCACTATGAAGTTTAGTTTCATATTAAAAAATAACACCTGAGATACCAATAAAAATTTCATGAAAATCAATACTGTTATGTAGCTATATACACATATCCGCAGGATTTGCTCTTGAAATTATGCACACCGACCCAATTACTAGCACTCTAGGGGTTTGAGTGCTAAAATTGCGCTCGCTCCGCATGGTGGAAATCAAGCGCTCTGCAAGACAAGCCATGTGCATTACATTTATTTTTAGTGTCATTTAATTTTTGGAGAAACCGTATGAAAATTCGTCCTTTACACGACCGCGTGATTGTAAAACGCTCAGAAGAAGAACGTACTACCGCCTCTGGCATCGTGATTCCAGATAGCGCGACTGAAAAACCTGATCAAGGTATCGTACAAGCTGTTGGTAATGGCAAAAAAGATGACAGTGGCAAAGCCATTGCTTTAGACGTTAAAGTTGGCGATAAAGTGTTATTCGGCAAATATGCAGGCCAAACCGTTAAGGTCGATGGCGAAGAGTTACTTGTGATGCGTGAAGAAGACATCATGGCGATTGTTGAATAGTTTCAACAATCAATTAATCCAATAAATTTAAAAAGTATGCAAAACATCCGAGCGAAGTAATAAGTAGGCGCAGCTAAGCGCAAAAACCGGAGTTTACGTTTGTGTAAATGAGGATTTTTAAGCTTAGATGCAACGCCCTTATTAAGAGCGAAATGTTTTGCCACAATATTTAGGAGTATTTTAACATGGCAGCAAAAGACGTAAGATTCGGTGACGAAGTTCGCCAAAAAATGACCAACGGCGTGAACATTCTAGCTAACGCAGTTAAAGTAACATTAGGCCCTAAAGGCCGTAACGTAGTTTTAGAGCGTTCTTTCGGCGCACCTACCATCACTAAAGATGGTGTTTCAGTAGCTAAAGAAATCGAATTAAAAGACAAATTCGAAAACATGGGCGCACAAATGGTAAAAGAAGTGGCTTCAAAAACTTCTGACATCGCTGGTGACGGTACAACAACTGCGACTGTTTTAGCGCAAGCCATTATCCGTGAAGGCATGAAATCTGTTGCTGCTGGCATGAACCCAATGGACTTGAAACGCGGTATTGATAAAGCTGTTGCTGCTGCCATTGCTGACTTAAAAGCACAATCAAAACCATGTACCACCAGCAAAGAGATCGCTCAAGTAGGTTCAATCTCAGCGAACTCTGATGAGTCTATCGGCAAAATCATTGCTGATGCAATGGATAAAGTTGGTAAAGAAGGCGTGATTACCGTTGAAGATGGCTCTGGCTTAGAGAGCGAATTAGACGTAGTTGAAGGTATGCAATTCGACCGTGGTTATTTGTCACCTTACTTCATCAACAATCAAGAACGTCAAATTGCATTGTTAGACAATCCATTCGTGTTATTACACGACAAAAAAATCTCAAACATCCGTGATCTATTACCAACGCTTGAGCAAGTCGCTAAAGCCGGTCGTCCATTATTGATCATCGCTGAAGATATCGATGGCGAAGCATTGGCAACATTGGTAGTCAATAACATTCGTGGCATTCTAAAAACTACTGCTGTTAAAGCACCTGGTTTCGGTGACCGTCGTAAAGCCATGTTGGAAGATATCGCGATCTTGACTGGCGGTACTGTGATTGCTGAAGAAGTTGGCTTGAAACTTGAAAACGTAACACTTGAAGACTTAGGTCAAGCAAAACGTATTGAAGTGGGCAAAGAAAACACCATCATCATTGATGGCCATGGTGTTGAAGCAAACATCAAATCACGCATTGCACAGATCAAAACACAAATCGAAGAATCAACAAGCGACTACGACCGTGAAAAACTACAGGAACGCGTGGCTAAATTAGCTGGCGGTGTAGCAGTGATTAAAGTTGGCGCTACGACTGAAATCGAAATGAAAGAGAAAAAAGCCCGCGTTGAAGATGCATTGCATGCTACACG
>DIZU01000209.1:0-1556 GCA_002429455.1 Methylotenera sp. UBA6020
CCACCGTAGATAGTATCGTTACCATTTCCGCCGTTGATAACATCGTTACCTGCACCACCGTAGATAGTATCGTTACCATCCCCGCCATTGATAACATCATTACCTGCACCACCGTAGATAATATCGTTACCTGAGCCGCCAGTCATCGTATCATTTGTTGATCCACCGCCCAGCGCAGAGTCTCCAGTGCCGGCAACCAGTGTGCTATTTGCATCAAATGTCACAGCAATCGCCTGTGATGCAGTCGGATCACCATCCGCATCAACCCCAACCACACCAAAACTAACATCCTGGTTGACGTTATTGCTGCTACCAGAAAGGCTAGTCAGACCAACGCTATAACTTGAGCCAGCGCTAGCACCAAGAACAATAGTCTCAAAACTACCGGTACTGGAATCTGCCGACGTCAAGCTTGCAAGAACATCTGAATTTCCTGCATGCCCAACTATTGTGCCGGAGCCAACTTGTGTACCTGAGCTGTCCAATAATACATAGGTAAGTGTTTCACTCGCACCCAATGCATTAATTTTGATGCCGATACCTGTCATTGTGCTATCAAAATTAAGCGTTAGTTTCTCAGTCGAGTCAATGAACGCGTTGGACACACCAAAATAATTATTATTAGTATTAACGCTGTCTGACACACCATTTTGCGTTCCAGTCGCTGACATGGTAAATGTTTGTCCACCAGCACTAAGAATATAAGTCCCTGCTGTATTGCCTGCGGTAATTGTGGTCACAGCTACGGTAACATTATTGGTTGGGTCCAATGCTTTTAGCATCGTAATATCATATTGCGACGTCACTGGATCACCTGAAATGACAAACACAGCAGTACCATCAGTTGCAGTGGCTGTAAGAGAACCATCGGTACCGGCAACATAGGTTAATTTGAGGCCGTTATAGGTCAACTGAGTGGCAGTTGTGACACCAGCAATGGTATAACTACCGGTAGCATAGCCATTTGCATCGGTTGTGCCTGTAAATTGCACTTTAGCGGTTGAACCATGATCGGCACCAATACTTAAGCCCAAATCACCAGCCAAGAAAGCACCGGTACTGTTTTCAATCACGGCATTGTTTGGTGCCGAGGTAAAGACAGGGCTGTCATCCTCAACATTAACCGTCAGCGTACTAACCGTTGTAGCGAGGCCATCAAAGACGCTAACGCCAATACCAAATGATTTTATATCTTCAACACCGGTTGTTGCATGATCAATGGGGCCAGATAAAGTAACGGTATAAGCACCTGAATTATTAATGGTTGCAGTGATAATCGTGCTACCTCCAGCAGAACCTACAAGTGTGTTGGTACCACCTCCAGACCAGATAATTGTTTGGCCATTAGAGGTTAATGCGGTGCCTGGACTTGTTAATGTAACTGCAAAGGTACTACTGTCCACATCTGTGATGGAAATCGTGCCGGATGCGATAACGGCATCGGTAGTATCACTCGTGCCAGTTGTGTCTGGATTCCCGCCGGCCAGCCCTTCTTCCGATACCGTTGCACTCGCTGTGCCAACTACCGGCGCGTCGTTGACGGCGGCGACAGTAAC
>DIZU01000209.1:1757-4924 GCA_002429455.1 Methylotenera sp. UBA6020
GTGTCGGCATTGGCGACCGGCGCGTCGTTGACGGCGGCGACAGTAACGTTCACGGTGGCCGGGTTGGAGATCGCTGTGCCGTCTGTCGCGGTGTAGCTGAAGTCGGCCGCGCCGTTGAAGTTGGCGTTCGGCGTGAAGGTGACGGTGCCGTCAAGGTTAAGTACGGCGGTGCCGCCAGCGCCGCTGGTGACGCTGTTGATGCTCAGCGTGTTGCCGTCCACATCGGTGTCGTTGCTTAGCAGTTGGGCGGCAGTGTAGGTCACGGCGGTGTCTTCGGTCGCTGCCAGCGTGTCGGCATTGGCGACCGGCGCAGTATTGGTCGACGTTCCAGTCCCAGCGACAGAGTTTGCCTGATCAATAATAACAGTATTGTTGTCCGGCAACGATTCTGGGGTAAACCGCCCACTGGCATCTGCCACATCAGCGAACCCGAGGCCATTAGAAATGGTGTTAATTCTGAGTAGATCAACAAAGCCAAAGCCGTAGCTATCTTGCGCGCCATTTGCACCTGCAGCAGTTTCTTCAAGGACATCATTGATGTCTTTACCGCCCTCAATCGCTTTAATAACCGTATCAATGGTGGCAACGTTAATCGCACTATCTAAGCCGCTAGGGACAATTGCCTCTGACAGCTCTGGAGTGAAGGCGACCAACTGATCAGCGGCAATATGAATGACACGCCCGCTGACGAGCTCCAAATCTACATTAACGCCTTGTAGAGTTTGAATGGTATCGCTAGTCTGTATCTGGTCGCCCAGGTGTAGTTCGCGTTTTGCGTCATTATCTGTAAGCAAATATGCTACGCCAGTCATTGCTACTACTTTGCCAATTAATGCCATTTTGGTGCCCCCAATTAATATTGAATACTGCGTTTATTACCTTTTTCCACAATCGCATTAAACACTGTATTGAATCACAAACATATTGTACTGATGGCCAATAAGGTAAAGCCTAGCAAGTGCTTCATAATGCGATACAAGAACTAACTTTATTTTTAGAAACAGATCTTCTTCAGGTATGATTATTATTAAGTTTCAAGCGTTAATAATAATCGGTTTAGATTTTTTTACCTCCTCATAATAAGAAAGTCTTGGAGCACGAGTTATTTCAGGTTTCAAAAAAAAATTAACCGCTTTAAAGCAGAGCATCAGCCTGATTTCATTGATCATGTTGATATTTTGTTGCTTCACAGGCATTTATGCAGCAGGCTATGACTTTAACAGGTTGAGCAACCTTGCCAAACAAAGATATGGTGAAGAAGCCTATCAAAATATCTTAGAGCTTCAACAGTTAATTACGCAATTAAAATCAGCCTCCGAAGCAGAGAAACTCAAACAGATTAACGATTTTTTTAACCGGAAAATCAGTTACGCTGAGGATATTGACCTATGGGGGCAGTCGGATTACTGGGCTACGCCATTAGAAACGATAGGCCGACAAGCGGGCGATTGTGAGGACTTTAGCATTGCTAAATATGTTTTTCTGAAAATACTCAACGTTCCAAATGATAGACTGAGACTCACGTATGTCAGAGCGGAACTTGCTAATCAAGATCACCACGTTGTAAGAGCGCATATGGTGCTCAGCTACTACTTGACGCCACAATCTGAACCTTTGATTTTAGATAGTTTAGTGCCTGAAATTATGCCCGCATCCAATAGAAAAGATTTAACCCCCATTTTTAGTTTTAACGACAAAGGCCTATGGGTAGGCTCTAGCATCAAACCCAAAGGTGACGCAACATCACATTTATCTAAATGGCGTGATGTGTTGATGCGTATTCAAGCAGATGGAATAGACTAATTGAAAGTAAGGAATAGATATGTCACTTATTAAACAACTTTGGTTAGCGATCTTATTTACAGTCACGTTAGTGTCTGGCGGCAGTTTTATTTTAAGTACGCTATCCAGTAAATACTATCTAGAACAACAATTGCAAATGAAGAATATTGATAATGCGACGTCGCTTGCGCTGTCCATGTCACAAATGCAAAAAGACCCTACCACCCTGGACCTACTGATCTCGGCACAGTTTGACTCTGGGCACTATCGCTATATCGGCCTATTTGACCCGAATGGAAAATTGATGAGTGAGCGTGTCAATGCCAATAGCCAAACCAAAGCACCGGCATGGTTTATGAAGCTTATTCCAATCAATGTTCAGTCTGGCGTTGCAGACGTGCAAAATGGCTGGTCACAATATGGCTCATTGACCTTAGAAAGTGATGCAAATTTTGCCTACGATAAACTTTGGGACGCAACGTTACTGATTGCGTTATGGGCCTTACTGATTGGTCTACTCGCGTGCTATGCCGGCGGACAAATCCTACGAAAAATACTCAGCCCCCTTAAGGATGTAGTCAACCAGGCAAAAGCGATTGGTGAGCATCGGTTTATTACCATTGATGAGCCTAAAACAAATGAGTTCAGGGCAGTTGTGCATGCCATGAACAGGCTTTCCAGTCGCATTAAAAAAACCGTGAGCGAAGAGTCTGCCAGATTAGAACAGTTACGTTACCAAGCTAATTTTGATCATGTTACAGGACTAATGAATCACGATTACTTTGTGAACAAAGTGGATGCCGGCATTAGTCATGAAGAGTATTTTCATGAGGGCGTGTTAATCATATCAAGATTATCGAATCTGGCCGCAATTGATCAAATGCTGGGTTATCAAGAAACAAATGCGCTGCTAAGAAGAATCGGCGACGCCTTGGAAAATGAATGTAAAAACTATCCTTCACTGCTCGCTGGCCGACTCAGCGGGACAGATTTTGCCGTGTTTTCCAATCAGCCAATAGACGGCTATATGCTTGGTAATCAGATAAAAAATTTGCTAGAAAAAGTGAGTGACACAGAACAAGCCTCATTAAATGGTAATTTCTTAACCGTATCCACTCAAGTTACGAAATCAGATATGGCTAGAAAATTAATTACCTTAGCACATAGCGTCCTCGATGAAATAAGCACAAACAACAGTAATACTCTGCATGTAATCAATCAAAGTGATATTACTAAATATCAAAATGATGATCAAGATGAGTGGCAGGATTTACTCACTTCTGCACTTGATAACAGGAGAATTAAACTTGAGCATTACCCGGTCATCAATCAAGCCGGTGAGTTAATTCATAATGAAAGCCCAGTCCGACTACAGTTAGTCCCTG
>DIZU01000209.1:5055-19655 GCA_002429455.1 Methylotenera sp. UBA6020
CCTATCGGTCTTAATATTTCTGTATATGCTATTTGCAATCCAGCCTTCATCGAAAGAATCATGAACCTGATTAAACAAAATATAGCTGTTGCTAACCGTTTGTATTTTGAAATTCCAGAACATGGTGCATTTGACCACTTGATAGAATTCCGTAGTTTCTGCAGCCAACTAAAGGCATTAGGCTGCAAAATTGGCATTGAACATGTCGGCTCACGCATCTCGCGCTTAGGTGAGCTGCACGATGTTGGGTTGGACTACATCAAAATTGATGTTTCAGTGATTCGAGGGATTGATACCAATGAAGCCAATAAAACACTATTGAGAGGTTTATGTATGATTGCCCACTCTATCGGTGTGCTAGCAATCGCTGAGGGTGTGCAAACAGATGATGAATTAGTCACGTTAAAACAAATAGGCATCGACGGCATGACTGGGCCTGGTATCAAAATCTAGATGCAATTAAGCTAAAAGATGCAGCTGGAAGATTAAGTTAGCGGCTGTAATTACTGTTGAGCATCAACGCTAATTGCAGTCTATCTTTGGCGCCCAAGCGTTCAAATGTTGAGGCCAAATGTGCTTTCACAGTACGTTCAGTAATAATAAGCAATCTGGCGATCTCTTTGTTACTTAAACCTTTCGCGGCTTCAACCGCCACTTCTTTTTCACGCCTAGTTAACTGAGCGAGCAAACCATCAACGTACTCCGGCCGATTGCCTATGAGTTTGGTAGAAACCTCTATGAGACGCTGAAGAATATCCTGTCCCAACCATAAGCCACCATGATTAATTACCGCCTTAATCTCTTTGAGTACGGCTGGCGCGGTATAAGCATGACAATAGCCCATCGCCCCCAAGCCTAGGGCATGAAGCGATTCCGCCTGATTTGGCATGTTGGCCAAAACCACAATTTTGGCGTCTTTATAACTCTGTGAGATTGACGCAATGGTGTTGGTCATCCACTGCTGCCGGTCTTCATTCATGTGCAACCAAAAAATAGTGGCTTCATTTTTGCTGGCCATCAGCGCTGAATCAGAGGCAGCTTCTGGAATAGCCGTGGCTATTGTCGATTGCGGGAAAGCCTCGGACCAACTATTTAAAAGTGTTGGTAATGTACTAATAAAAATATCTGGCATTATCTCTCACTGAAAGCATATGATTTTGCTTTTAATACTGGCTTAAGCAAGTAAGAAAGCACGGTTTTTTTACCTGTCATGATGTCAACTTGCGCGACCATGCCAGGAATAATGGGCAATCCTTTGCCCAGACTCGATTTAAGCGTACGCACTCTAACAATATAATATGCATTGCCTTTTTCATCGACGATTGAGTCGGGCGAAATATGTTCAACAATGGCATCTAAGGTGCCATAAATAGTGTAATCATAAGCAGACAACTTGACGACCGCAGGCTGCAGCAAGCTAATAAATGCAATGTCTTTAATTTGTATTTTAGTTTCCAGAATAAGGGCATCATCAGTAGGCACCACCTCCAGCACCTCTTTACCTGGCTGAATGACACCACCTACGGTATTGAAAAACAACCGGCTCACCTTACCATTGACTGGCGATTTCAAGGTCGCTTGTTTCACCTTGTCAGTAAGCGAGACACTGGTTTCAGAAATACTATTTAGTCGCGCAGTAACATCATTCAAGTCGGTACGTACTTTACTTTTAAAGGTTTGATCTACTTCGGTTACTTTACGTCGCGCCTCGCCAATTGACGCTTCAATCCGGCTTATTTGAGCACGCGCTTGGTCAATATCACCTTTTGCCTTTGTCGATTCTCGCTCTAATTTAAGTATATCGATTTCTGATACTGCCCCACTCGCCAATAAAGGCTTATTAGCCACCAACTCTTTTGTGGCGGATTCATAATTTTTTTCGGCAACTTCCTTGCGATACTGCACCTCGATAAGTTCTTTTTCTCTTTGCACCATCTGATCTTGTGCAATGCTTATCGATGACTGTAATTCCTCTTTGCTAGAAACATACAAGGCATACTCTTGGGCATAAGTTTCCGGTGCATCTTTTCGGACTTCTTCCGGTGGATCAAATGCAGTGCCTTCAGCCAAGGCTTTCAGTCTTGATTGTTTTGCTAAAAATGCTAGATATTGCGTTTGATTTTCCCGCAAGGAGGAAGCAGCTCTTGTTTCATCAATGCGAATAAGCGGCGTACCTACCACTACCGTTTGCCCTTCGGTGACTAAAATTTCAGAAACGATACCGCCATCTAAAGACTGAATAATTTGTACTTGCTTAGATGGAATCACTCGACCATCGCCCCTAGTCACCTCATTAACTTCTGCAAACCATGCCCAAACCAGCATCACAAGCAAAATAGTGGCAATACAGTAGAGTAAGAATTTAGCTTTCAGAGGGGTCTGCTCTAAAATTGCCAAGTTAGCTTCTTCGTCCCAATGCAGGTCTTCTTTTGTTTCGTTAGGAACCCATCGGTCTAATAAATGGGAAATTGGTTTAGTGAGCCATGCCTGTTTTTTAAGAAAATGATTGATAGTGCCTAGTTTGTTAAATAATGCTTCACTCATAGTGCTTTACCTATCTTGCCACTGCGCAAGGCTTCAGTGACCTGATCTTTAGGTCCGTCAGCAACAATTCGCCCAGAATCAATAACGATGATGCGATCAACCAAATCATAAAGTGATGAACGGTGTGAAATTAATACGAGTGTTTTATTTTTCGTTGTTTCAATCAGGCGCCGCTTAATCGCGTCCTCACCGGAGTGATCCATCGCGCTCGTTGGCTCATCCAGCAATAGGATTGCAGGCTTGTTGATCAATGCCCGCGCAATGCCAACACCTTGCCTTTGACCACCGGACAATGTCTCGCCACGCTCGCCGATTAACATATCAAAGCCTTTAGGGTGTGCATTTACAAACTCATCTATGCCGCCAACATGTGCTGCAGCTAACACGGCAGCATCATCAACATGTCGAGCAGAGATTGTTAAATTCTCTCTCATTGTTCCGTAAAACAGATGCGTATCCTGCTGCACGTAACCGACACAGCGCCTAAGTTCTGCTGGGTCAATTTGGCGTGCATCGATTCCGTCGATCAAAATCGCACCAGCAGTTGGCTGGTACAAGCCCAGTATCAGCTTATGAATTGTCGATTTACCAGAGCCCATCCGGCCTAACAAAGCAACATGCTCACCCGCTTTAATTTTGAATGAAGCTTTGGTTAAAGCATCTTGCTCAGTACCCGGGTAACTAAAACTCACTTCTCGGAATTCGATATCGCCGTTAAATGCAGGCCGCGATAGAAAAGTCGCATCTAATGGGCGTTCTACTGGCCTATGCATAATTTCATCCAGTGAAGTCAATGACGTTGCGGCATTGTGGTATTGCGTTAACAACCCTGCCGTTTGAGCAATAGGCACAAGCGCGCGCGAGGCTAACATGGTGCACGCGATTAAACCACCCATCGTCAAATCGCCATTAATCATCAGGTAAACACCCAAGATAACCAGAGTGACATTAATCAACTGCTGAATACTGCTGGCGCCATTATTAATTGATGACGATAGCAACCGCAACTTACTGGTCACTTCAGTTAAAAAATGCGCGCTACGTTCCCACTTGCGCTGCATTTGCCCTTCAATACCCAATGCTTTGACTGTTTCGAGCCCTACCAGGCTTTCAATAAGCGTTGCATTTCTAATGGCGCCGGCACGATACATGGTTTCAGATAAATCATGCATTTTCGTTTGCACACTAAACGAGTAAATCAGAATCAAGATCGCACCTAAAATCACGGGAATGACCATCGGCCATGAAATCCAGGCCATGACGACAATAAATATCAGGCCGAATGGAATATCAATCAGTGTGGTAATGGTGGCGGAGGTGATGAAATCACGTACGGTTTCAAAAGAGCGTAAGTTCGAGGCAAAAGACCCTACTGAGTTGGGCCGTTGCTCAAGCCTGATGCCTAGCACTTGCTCCATAATACGCGCGGTAAGTTTTACATCAATACGCGTACTTGCCCAATCGAGAAAATAGCCCCGCATCGTACGCAGAACCAAGTCGCCGATGACGATAATAGAAATACCTATCGCCATGACCCACAACGTTTCAGTAGTGCGGTTAGGTACAACACGATCATAGACATTCATGGTGAAAAGCGGCATGGCTAATGCAAACATATTCACCACAAACGCTGCAATCATAATATCGCGATAGATACGACTGTTTTCTGCAAGAGCACCCCAAAACCAATGCCGCAACCTCACCTTGCCAACACTAGGTGCACGTTGGTCAAACGTATATTTCACTTTTGTCACAATCAGGTAACCAGAGCATCTTTGTGCTAACTCATCGAGTGGCATCAATACTTCGGCATCACCTAACTCCGGAAAAATAACACCCGCTTGATTTGTGTTGGTATCTAATTTCGTGACGACACAAGCTTCTTCGTCTTTTAACAGCAATATTGCCGGTAAAAATTCTGGGCGTATTTGATTGAGTGGCTTTTTTAATACAGTGGCGGCCAAATTGGCGCGTTCGGCCGAACGCTTCAGTAGTGCTGGCGTCATTTTACCATCGCGGAGAGGCAGGCCAGACACCAATGCATCTCTAGAAGTTGCCACGCCATGAATGCGGAAAATTAACGCGAGACTATCCAATAACGAATCTACTACACCATCCCCTGCTATTCGAGTCAGATCTTCTGCACCCATGCTTTTTTGCCTTTTTAATTATCATGCATCAATATCAATGTCGATTATGCTACCTGCAGGTAAATCATACAACTGTAAAACAGTAAGTACCACCTTAGAAACTCATGCAAAAAATAACAATGAATTAAAGAGTTCGTCTTTTTCATTGGGTAATCAATACACTCAGGGCTACTCACTCGTAGGTAAACCTCTCACCTTACATTGCTAGAGTCCTGATATTTGGTAACATTTCAAACACTACTGGACACACCCTGTATCAGTAGTACATCGGTATAAAATTTACAGGTATTCTTGCCATTCTTTTTAGCCAAATACATGGCCTCATCCGCTTGCCCAAGCAGTGTTGCGGAGTCAATTGAGTCATCTGGGAATAAGGAAATACCAATGCTGCCGCCAATATGACAAATTTGACCATCCAAATCAAAGGGCTTGGAAAGTGCCGTGATTATTTTATTTGCCACCAGTGTGGCATTCTCTTGCGAGTCTATATTGTTAAGTATGAATGTAAACTCATCACCGCCCATTCTCGCGAGTACGTCGGAATTCCTAATCAGGAGTTGTAGTCTGCGGGCGACCTCTTTTAAGAGCAGATCCCCATGACCATGTCCTAATGTATCATTCACTTGTTTGAATCCGTCCAAATCGAGAAACAGCAAAGCCATCTTGTACTTATTACGCTTTGCCAGTGAGATCGCATATTCCAGACGATCGATAAACAACGCTCTATTCGGCAGGCCTGTTAAATAGTCATGATGTGCCGCGTGCTTGGTATTTTCTTCGACGATCTTGCGTTCGGTAATATCGCGGGCAATACAAATGAAGTAGCGATGCCCATTCAACATCATTTCTGACGTGGATAACTCTAACGGAAATCGCTCACCATCGGCGCGCGTGGCAGAAACTTCATAGCCACGAACACCAAGAAGTGCCACCTCCCTAGACTTTAGAAAGCGGCTGATGAACTCCGTCTCGCCATTTTCCATTAAATCCGGCATTAACTTTTGGACACTTTCTCCCAACACATCCGCTTGTGAGTAACCAAAAATATGTTCAGCCGCAGGATTGAAGCCCTGGATCTCACCTATATCATTAAAGGTGATGATGCCATCCAATGCGTGATAGATAATGGCATTCAATTGAACTTGGCTGCTTTCGAGCTCTTCCTTAACACGTTTTAAATTCATAACAATCTGCCAGAACAACTTGGCTTCATGTCCGTCTGTTAATTGTTTATCACCGAAAACCTTGGCAACGTCTTTGGCAACCGTGTCATCGTGAGTCAAGTTATAGATGATGCACTCCGGATACTCAATACAAGCTTGCAATCCCTCAGCGATATCCGTATAGGTAGGGATTTCATAGAACTGTGCGAACTGCATACCGGCGGCTGCCTGATCCTGATCTATCACGGCAATGACTTCAACTAGTTCATCTTCTAAAAACATTTCAAGTAACGCAAAACCACCACGTCCACCTCCAATAATAATGACGGGTTGCCCATGAAGTTTTCGTACCATAAACATTCCTTTATCTGCTATTGCAATAACAGTATTAAGTTCATAATCGCAACGAGTAAGTATTAATTGATGTAATCAGTTCAATTAACGATAAAATCGTTAGAAGTTAATGTTAATTAGCTACAGATTACCTGTTTTTCTCTGAGGATGCTAAATAGAATTGTAAAATTTGGCTAGCGGAGCTAGAAAGAGGAAATATATGTCAATTTATACAAATTTAGGGAGTCCGGTCAAATGAACAAAACAGTATTCGAATGGCCAACACCACCCTACTTTAATTTTGCATTTGATGGCGATATAACAGCGCCTAAAAAGTGCCTGATCTATCTATGTAACGGCACTAAAATTCTTGGCGACCTGATTCAGTTCCTGCCTGAAGAGGCTAGTATTTTATTTTTACCCGTACGTAGCGAAAACAACGATGTCATTCATCTCAAAGAGATCAAGAGCATACGATTGTTGGAGTCGCTACATTTAAAAACACAACAACCCTCGCTTGAATCGCGTGCGGAAGAAATGTTTCCTGCTTCAGAACGTCAGCCATACACCATTGAGTTTCTTGATAAAGAAACCATTCGTGGCGAAACTATTGGTTATTCCAATACGGAATATGGCCTCTATCTTTTCCTACCTGCCACCGATGAAAAAGTGGTGCGTTGCTTTATTCCGCACCAAACGATTGCGCATTACCAAATTGGCTTGAAAATCGGTGAAATACTGATTGATGAAAAAATAGCGAGTCAACAAGAGGTCGATGCGGCCTTGAATTATCAGCAGGAATTGCGTACTCAGCGCATTGGTGATTACCTTTCTGAGAATCAAATCATTTCAAGCGAACAGCTGGATGAGGCTATCAGGCATCAGGAAGGTCAGCCGGTACTAAGGCTAGGTGAGGCGTTACAGCAACTTGGTTTGATTACTCCAGCACAGCTGGATGAAGCCTTGGCAAACCAAAAAGAAAACCGCAATGTGCAGCTAGGGAAAATTCTGGTCAAGATGAATATTCTTGACGAACGAACACTAAAGGGCGTGCTGGCACAGAAAATGGGCATCCCTTATGTTGTACTGTCCAAGTTCAACTTCGATTTGAATGCCATCAATATGGTGAGTGTGGCGCTGGCGCGTCAATACACGCTCATGCCGCTTTGTGCACACGACACAACACTGATCGTCGCTTTGGAAGACCCTCTCAACGTAAAAGCGCTGGAGCAGCTACGTTTTGTCACGCAGAAAAAAATTGTTCCGGCAATGGCTTCGCGCGAAGATATTCAGTCAGCTATCAGTAAATATTATGGTAAACGTGACTCTGGTGCTTCTATTGATTTTTCGACTGAAAGTGACAGAGGAAATGAATACGAGTTTCACCAAAATACTAGTAGCAGCCTAAATGCAGAGGCGCTTACCGAAAAGCTATTTGGTGAAAACGTTGAAATGGAGTTACCCAAGGATACTATCGCAGAGTCTGACAATACCCTGGTGCAACTGATTAACAAGATGATTATGGACGCGTATGAAGATGGCGTCTCAGATATCCATATCGAGAGCTATGCCGGCAAACAAAATACGCGCGTTCGATTTCGTAAGGATGGCACATTGGTGCCGTATTTTGAAATTCCCGCGAATGCCCGTAATGCCATGATTTCCCGCATCAAAATCATGGCGCAGCTAGACATTTCAGAACGACGCAAACCACAGGATGGCAAGATCAATTTTCAGCAATTTGGACCGGCAAAAATTGAGTTACGCGTGGCCACTATTCCGACCAACAATAATTTAGAAGATGTCGTCATGAGGCTGTTAGCATCCAGCAAACCACTGCCTATCGACAAGCTGGGGCTAGCACCAACGATACTGACGAGTTTGCAAAAGCTGATGCAACGTCCCAATGGGCTAATTCTGGTCTGCGGCCCGACCGGTTCAGGAAAAACCACCACACTGCATTCATTACTTGGTTACATCAATAAGCCGGAACGTAAGATTTGGACTGCGGAAGACCCGGTCGAGATCACTCAAACAGGCTTGCGCCAAGTGCAGATTAACGCAAAGATTGGCTGGACTTTTGCTGCCGCTATGCGCAGTTTCTTACGGGCCGACCCCGACGTCATCATGGTTGGAGAAATGCGCGATGAAGAAACTACCCAGACTGCAATTGAGGCGTCACTTACAGGCCATCTGGTGCTATCTACCTTGCATACCAATAGCGCGCCTGAAAGCGTGGTCCGATTACTGGATCTTGGCATGGATCCATTTAATTTCGCAGATGCATTGCAAGCGGTTCTTGCGCAGCGATTAGCCAAGTCACTCTGTCCTAAATGTAAACAGGCTTATGATGCCGAAATGCCAGAAATAGTAGATCTTGTCGCAGAATATACTATCGGCACAAAATTGAATGCCTCCGAAGTGCTCAAGCAGTGGGAAACTCAGTACACGCTTAAAAACAAGTTTAAATTATATAAAGCGGTTGGCTGCAGTCATTGTAGCCAGACTGGTTATCGTGGTCGTTTAGGTTTGCATGAGTTAATGGTGGTAACGCCAGCTATCAAGCGCCTGATCCAAACGCGTGCCATAGTGAGCGAAATATTAGATGCTGCAATAGAGGCTGGCATGCTAACCCTTAAGCAAGATGGCATCACTAAAGTATTACAGGGCCATACTGATATTGCACAAGTAAGGTCCGTTTCGGTCTAGCCAACCAAATTACAGTCTATGGGGTGGTCAATACAAGCAAGCTGATTGCCCCAAAATTTAGTGTAAGCAACTAAATACCTACGTTTTTTACACGCGAACTTATCTACCTCCAAATTGTCTCTTAAGGAGTAATAGAACTTTTGGCAGTGTGCGCATGCACTTTGCTTATACGTCATTCACTGCCTTAATGTGATGTAATCAATCATATAGGAGGTATCTTGTGAACACCATTTCAAACGAAACCACCCCGGTTAGACTAGAGTTGAACGGCCCGGTACCGGATTTTGAAGCGCAGACCACCAAAGGTGCCATTCGCTTATCCGAGTGGGCAAAAAACAAGTGGGTCATTCTATTTTCACATCCGGCAGATTTCACACCGGTTTGCACTACCGAATTTGTGCAATTTGCCAAACGTCAGAGTGAGTTTGAGCAAAAGGACGTGGCTTTGCTGGGCTGCTCAGTGGATAGCATTTATAGCCACATTGCCTGGGCACGCAACATTCAGGACAAGTTCGGCGTTAAAATCGGCTTTCCCATCATTGCCGATCTGGACGGAAAAGTTTCCCGTCTTTACGGCATGATTCACGAACACAGCAGCAATACATCAGCTGTACGTTGCGTATTCTTTATTGACCCAAAACGCATCCTGCGCGCAATGATTTACTACCCGATGAACGTAGGGCGCAACTTTGACGAGATCATGCGCGTGATCGACGCCCTGCAAGTAGCGGACGCCAACAAGGTGGCATGCCCAGCCAACTGGACACGCGGTATGGATGTGATTATCCCTGCGCCAGTGACCATGGACGATGCCGAACTACGGGTAGAAAGCCGGGAGTATCAAGTCGCCGACTGGTACTTCGCAATGAAAAAGCTGCCTGAAACTTCCTTAAGAAAAGGAGGATGATATGGCTAAAGTACTCTGTGTACTCTACGATGACCCTGTTACCGGCTACCCAAAATCCTATGCGCGCGACAGTGTTCCCGTAATCAAGGAGTATCCCGGCGGGCAGACCCTACCCAGCCCAAAAGCAATTGACTTCAAACCGGGACAATTGCTGGGCAGTGTGTCAGGCGAACTGGGATTACGCAAATTCATCGAATCGCTTGGACACCAGTTGGTGGTGACTTCAGATAAAGATGGTCCTGACTCCGTATTAGAAAAAGAACTCCCCGACACCGACATCATCATTTCCCAGCCTTTCTGGCCAGCTTACCTGACAGAAGAACGTTTCGCCAAAGCGCCAAAACTAAAACTGGCGATTACGGCGGGCATCGGTTCCGACCATGTTGACCTGCAGGCTGCTATTAAACATGGTGTCACAGTTGCCGAGGTCAGCTACAGCAATAGCATCAGCGTTTCCGAGCACGTGGTGATGATGATCTTAAGTCTGGTGCGTAACTACATTCCATCGTATCAGTGGGTGATCAAGGGTGGCTGGAACATCGCCGACTGCGTGGAACGCTCCTACGATCTTGAAGGTATGGATGTCGGCACAGTCGCGGCTGGACGTATCGGTCTGGCAGTGCTCAGGCGCCTGAAAGCATTCGATGTGAAACTGCACTACACCGACCGTTACCGGTTGTCACCTGAAATTGAAAAAGAACTCAACGTCACTTTCCACCCCGACGTGGAATCCATGGTTAAGGTATGCGATGTAGTGACGATTAATTGTCCGCTACACCCTGAAACCGAGCACATGTTTGATGACAAACTGATCGCCAAGATGAAACGCGGCGCCTACATTATCAACACCGCAAGAGGCAAGATCTGTGACCGGGATGCGGTTGCACGGGCACTGGAAAGCGGGCACTTAGCCGGTTACGCTGGCGACGTCTGGTTTCCACAACCGGCACCACAGGATCACCCATGGCGCAGCATGCCACACCATGGCATGACGCCACATGTTTCGGGCACTAGCCTGAGCGCGCAAGCGCGTTATGCCGCAGGTACGCGCGAAATTCTGGAATGCTGGTTTGAGGGCCGCGCAATACGCGAGGAATACTTAATCGTCGATGGCGGCCATCTGGCTGGTGCCGGCGCGCATTCTTACAGCACCGGCAATGCCACCAGTGGTTGGGAAGAAGCGACCAAGTACAAAACCGGAACAAAGTAATAAGCTTCAATGCCCCGCTGATACTAGCGGGGCATTTTCAACTAAATTCATGAAACTATAGAATTCATTCAGTTATCACTACTCCCAAAATAATTTCACTCAGCCGCCATTCCGTGCTTGACACGGAATCCAGCTAAAAAATAAAGGTGCGCTTTGCGCACCACTGGATACCAGCTTTCGCTGGTATGACGATGGGTGCAATAAATTAATAGAACAACTATAGCTATAGTCTATTAGAAAAAATTGAAATTAACGCTCCCTGCCCGCCTCATGAAACGCCTTACTGATTGGAGATAATAGGTATTCCATCACCGTCTGGTCTGCCACTCCGTCACCACCTGCATACCATTTGTTGGGTGCGGTTCCAGAAGAAACCACGGCACCGGGAGTATCGGTCACCAACGCAAACAAAACAGAGAACTGGATTGTATCTTTCATAACTCCTTAGACCATCCCATGCTAGCAACTAATTTGCTATGGCATGCTACTAATTTTTTTAAGTTTTTCAAAAGCTATGGTATTTGATAAACGCCCCATAAGTTGAAGGCTTCTAAATATCCTGGCCTTAGGGTCATCAGGATCAAAGTTCCAAGTTTCAGTACATATATTATTTATAGTCATGGTACGCTCCTCTTGACCCTCTGCTGTCTGGGGTGATTCGATTTCTAGTATCATTTTCTGAGCAATCTCGGCCTTGGCACACAGGCCAGCATCAAATATTGCAAGCATTCTCCTTCTTGCTTCGGAAATCTCTAAACACGCCCCGAAGAATCTGTTAAAAGCTGAAAAATCATCTTGCGAAAAATTGCCAGCAAATAAGTGCTTATATTTTTCCCAGTTATTATCAAATAAAATATTTTTTAGATAAGTATCAACAACACCTTTTTCTAAAATGGATTGAACGATTTGTTCTGCGTGCCTAATATCCATTATCACTATTGTTGCTGCGTTTCTCTTTTCTGTCCTTTTGGTCAGCCAATACACAGTAAGGCGATACCTCCAACAATAAAAGTGATAATGCTGTTCAGATACTCTGGATTCATTTAAATCTCCTATGAAACGTACTGTCATTTTAATGCTTATGAGAAGTGCGGATAGTTCCCATTCATTTAACACGGGGGACTATAAATTCATATTACTAATAAATACAGATTTAAGCATATTTTACTGAGTACGCTATTAAGTAATATGTCACAAGAGATGCAACCCAACATTGACCGGGCATCCCTTCCCTTGACAGAGGTAGTTTACTTTTTTAGTATGGTATGTAAGTTGCCGTTTTTGAACTAATCTTATGCAGGTTATGTCAACCAAATAAGTGATGTTTTCAATAAGACGAGAGAGCGGCACTCCTGAGGGCGCTGATTCATAGCTGACGAAGCAGGTAGTGTGGCGTATTTCTACGGAAAGCGAGGCATGTCATGGTCGATATCAGCGGTGCGGCATCATCGGTGCATTACTCCATCACAGCTAAGCCCAACTGCTCTTTATCTCTCACGGGCACGCTCTGTGTCTTTTCCATTATCTCCATTATCTCCCTGATTTGTTCCTTAGGCTTTGTGCTGATCGGCGCTTGGCCGGTGTTGCCATTTGCCTGCGCAGAGTTGCTGGCGCTTGGCTTCTGTTTTTATCACATCTGGCGTCACACTGGTGATTTTGAGCGCCTGACCGTGGATGACAACAAGGTCATCGTCGAAACACATGAGCCAGGACGTGACAAACGCATCGAACTCAGCGGTTACTGGGCGCGTTTAGTACTGGATTACATGCCTGACGGCGATTGCCGGCGGCTGGCGTTACGCTCGCACGGGCGTGAAGTAGAATTTGGTCGTCACATGACTAGCGAAGAGCGCCTCAGCCTCGCGCTCCAGCTGAAACCGCGGCTGGGAGGATACATGTCATGAAAAAAACAATCATCCATACCGCAATCTTGAGTGTGCTTGCAGGCCAGGCACACGCAGACTACAACTTCAACCTGCAACTGCCCGTCACCCCCATCGCTCACCAGATCTATGACCTGCACACGCTGATCCTGCTGGTATGCCTGTTTATTTTCGTCGTGGTATTTGGCTTTATGTTCTATGCCTTATTCAAGCACCGCAAGGCGGCAGGCCACCAAGCGGTGCCTTTTCATCAGAACTTCAAACTGGAAGTCCTATGGACACTGATTCCATTCATCATTCTGGTGGGTATGGCCTACCCCACCACTAAAACCGTGCTGGCGATGAGAAACACCAGCCATGCGGACATAAGCATTAAAGTAACTGGCCACCAGTGGGTGTGGGAATACGAATATATTGGTGAAGGTGTGCGCTATGTCAGCAACCTTGCCACGCCACGCGACCAGATTGACAACAAAGTGGTAAAAGGCGCGCATTACCTACTGGAGGTTGACCATCCGCTGGTGGTGCCCACCGGCAAAAAAGTACGTGTACTACTCACTGCCACCGACGTGATTCATTCGTGGTGGGTACCGCAATTTGGCGTCAAGCAGGACGCCATTCCTGGCTTTATTCATGAGGCTTGGTTTCAGGTGGAAAAACCCGGCACCTACCGCGGTCAGTGCGCTGAACTGTGCGGCGTCGGCCACGGCTTTATGCCTATCGTGGTGGAAGCGTTGCCGCCAGAACAATACGATGATTGGCTTAAAACGCAAAAAATCAACCTTGCCAAGGCTGCCACCGCAAGTAACAAGACCTACACACTGGCCGAACTAAAAACACATGGCGAAGAGATATTTTCAAGCCGCTGTGCGGCATGCCACCAAGCCAACGGTTTAGGCGTTGCGGGCGTGTTTCCACCGTTGGTAGATGGCACACCATTCAGTGCAGGCGCCGAAGTGACCAAGCCGCTGGCCGAACGAGGATTCTGGAAGGACGGCAAGGTAGTGCTTGGCTCCAAAGATCGACATTTAGACATCGTGATGAACGGCATCTCCGGCACAGCCATGCAACCACTGGGGCAGCAATTATCCGATTTTGACGTTGCCGCCGTCATCAGTTACGAGCGCAATAACTGGAACAACAAAACAGGTGATGTCATTCAGCCAGCTGAAGTCGCCGCAATTAGGAAGGGAGCACCGTTATGACGACCATCGCCCTACACCCTCACGAACATGCGCATCCAAGCGGCATCCAGCGCTGGCTGACGACTACCAACCATAAGGACATCGGCACGCTGTACCTGTGCTTCAGCTTCGCCATGTTCCTGTTCGCAGGGGCGCTGGCAATGCTGATCCGTGCCGAACTATTTCAACCGGGTCTGCAGTTCTTCCAGCCGAATGTATTCAACCAACTTACCACCATGCATGGACTCATCATGATTTTCGGCGCGATCATGCCGGCTTTTGTCGGCTTCGCCAACTGGCAGATCCCGCTGATGATAGGTGCTCCGGATATGGCTTTTCCACGCCTCAATAACTGGAGCTTTTGGCTGCTGCCGATGGCGGCACTGTTGCTGATAGGTTCGTTCTTTGCGCCGGGCGGCGCTGTTGCAGGCGGCTGGACCATGTACCCGCCGCTCTACATTCAGGGCGGGATGTCCTACGACATGACCATATTTGCGATACACATCATGGGGCTGTC
>DIZU01000061.1:0-1664 GCA_002429455.1 Methylotenera sp. UBA6020
AAAACAGCATGAGCCAAATTATCGTCGAAAAGAATCCAGACCAAACGCGCTTAACGGCACTAGGCGTGAGCAAATGGCCTACCTGGCAAAAAGAAGTTTCTGTATTTCCCTGGACGTTTCCTGAACAAGAAATCGCTTATATTCTGGAAGGTGAATGCGTCATCACCCCAACTGGCGGCACTGCCGTGACTTTTGGCAAAGGTGATTTAGTCACATTTCCTGCTGGTATGACCGCGAGCTGGGAAGTTAAACAACCATTACATAAACACTACCAGCTAGATGGCACCTTGCTAGGCCGCATTTACCGCAGGGCTAAATTAGCGCTCAAACTGTAACGACTTAAACTTAAGTCATCCAGCTTTACGAAACGTCAGGTTAATTCGGTAATCACCAGTGGCTGGATGACAATTGGCTTTGAGCGGCATAACGCCATGAAACTTTAAGCGCGATTCGCCACCCCACACCACAACGTCACCATGCGTGAGTGCCAGTTTGATCGGTTTATCGCTGCGGCTTAAACCACCTAATTGGAATACCGCAGGGATACCCAATGAAACGCTAACGATGGGCTGGCTAAAATCCAGCTCATTTTTATCTTGGTGCAAGGTCATGCGCGCACCGACTTTGTACTGGTTAATCAAACAAGCATCCGGTACAAAATCATTAAAGCCTGTTTCAATGGCAGCATGGTGTGCTAATTGCATAAACGAGTTCGGCATCGCGGGCCATGGCTGGCCGCTCAATGGATCGTGCGTTGTGTAGCGGTAGCCTTGCCTATCCGTTACCCAGCCCAGCGTACCGCAGTTAGTCATGGCAACCGACATGATAAAACCGCCCGGTGTCTCCATGTGGCGCAGGGGCGCAACCGAAATAATATGCTGTAAATCAGCCAATAACGTTGCTTGGTTTGGCAAGGCAAAACCGTTAATTAGATACGCATCTTTTGCAATTTCCTGCTTGCTTGGCAGGTCGCCTAGCTGCTCTGGCAATAAGTCCATTTGAAACATATCCATGTAATCCAGTGATTTAAAGCTGTGCTTCCAAATCCAACAACGCACGCTTACGTTCTACACCCCAGCGATAACCAGATAAGGTGCCATCGTTGCGCACTACACGATGACACGGAATCGCCACGGCAATGATATTAGCCGCGCAGGCGCCGGCCACAGCACGCACCGCTTTGGGTAAGCCGATCAACTGCGCAATATCGCTATAACTTACCGTAGCTCCCGCTGGAATCTGGCGTAGTGCTTGCCATACACGTTGCTGAAAGCTGGTTCCACGTATATCCAGCGGCAAATGCTTTATAAAATCTTGGCCCAAAGCAGGCGCTTCGATAAAGCCGACTACCTTGGCCACCAACATTTCATAATCATGATCCGCACCTATCAATTGCGCGCGTGGGAAAGCATCTTGCAAGTCTTGCACTAATTTTTCAGGATCGTTGCCTAACAATATAGCGCAAACCCCACGCTCGCTGCTTGCTACCAAAATCGCCCCCAACGAACACTCACCTATGGCAAAGCGAATGCTGGTATTGCTGCCGCCGGCACGATAGTTTGATGCCGTCATACCCAAAACTTGCGTCGATTTTTCATAAAATCGGCTATTGGAATTGTAACCGGCTTCAAAAATCGCTGCCGTGACTGTCGCATGCTTGGCCA